>JBJFHQ010000408.1:0-26665 GCA_051893755.1 Oscillospiraceae bacterium | reverse complement strand
GTGGGAGTGCTTATTTTCGGCGATCTCGACAACCTTAAGAAGATAAACGATACCTTCGGTCATGACGAGGGAGATTATGCTATCCGCACTGCGGCAGCGTATCTGAAAAAGGCTCTCCGCGATTCGGATATCGTGGCAAGGATAGGCGGAGATGAATTTGCAGCCTTTGCTGTGGTAACTCCCGAAATGGCAGGTATCATAAAGGATATCCCGCCTCGAATAAAATCTATCGCCGCAGAGCATAACAAACAGTCGGAAAAGCCATATAACGTGTGCATGAGCGTGGGCATCTACACCTTCGAGTGCGGGGAGGATATCAGCATACGCGATTATATGGATAAGGCAGATTCCGCACTGTACAAGGATAAGAAAAACAAGGACCTTGACATTATGAAGAAACCGGAGAACTGATAATGAGATTTCGTCCATGTATTGATATACATAACGGCAGAGTGAAGCAGATAGTGGGCGGCAGCCTTTCCGATAAGAACAGCTTTGCCGAGGAAAACTACGTTTCCGAATACGACGGCGGATATTATGCCCGCCTGTACAAAAGCAGGGGGCTTTCGGGAGGGCATATCATCATGCTTAATCCCGCAGGCTCGGAGTATTACGAGGCGGATAAAAAACAGGCGATGTCCGCTCTGTCGGAGTATCGCGGCGGCATGCAGATAGGCGGCGGGATAACCGCCGAGAATGCTGCGGAGTTTCTGGAGGCAGGAGCAAGCCATGTTATCGTCACGTCCTATGTTTTCAAGGACGGGGAGATATCCTTCGAGCGGCTGGAAAAGCTGAAGGCTGCTGCGGGCAGGGAGCATCTGGTCCTTGACCTGTCCTGTCGGAAGCGGGACGGTGAGTATTATATCGTCACCGACCGCTGGCAGAAATTCACCGATGTGACCGTTAATAATGAGTCGCTGAAAATGCTGTCCTCCTACTGCGATGAATTTCTTGTACACGCAGTGGACGCGGAGGGCAAGGCTAAGGGGATAGAGGAAAACATCGCCGCAGCTTTGGGAGAGCTTACGGAAATACCCTCCACCTATGCAGGGGGTATCGGCTCCTATGAGGATATCGGGAAGCTGCGCACACTCGGGAATGGTCATGTGGACTTCACCGTGGGAAGCGCGCTGGATATATTCGGCGGGACGCTTTCCTTTGAGAAGCTTTCCTCAATATAATTGACTAAGTATGCGCAAAATACGCAGCGGCTGTCCTTCATGGGCAGCCGCTGCTTTTATCATTAGTTAAAGTATGATTCTATGACCCTTTCCGAGCCATCCGAGGAATATTTCCAGTGGGAAAGCTTTCCGCTGTCGATAAAATAGTTGATGCTCCCGGGGACTCTTACGCTGTCGAACACGTCTACAATAATCAGCTTGACCTTCATCTTTTCGGGTATCAGAGCCTTTATGTAAACTCCTGCCTGCTGTCCGGGACGGACTCCCGCCTTGGGCTCCGCAAGTCCCGCAAGATTGGGGGTCAGCTCAACGAAAATGCCGTAGCTTTCCACCGAGCGGATAACTCCCGAAACGGTCTCTCCTGCGGAGAACATGGCAGCGTTTTCCTCCCATGTGCCGAGAAGCTCCTTGTGAGAGAGCCATACTCTGCCATCTGAAAAGCCCTTGACTATGACCTTTATATCCTCGCCGTTGTAGAATCTGTCTGACGGGTGAGATATCCTCGAAATAGAAATAGCGTCGATAGGCACCAGCGAGGATATGCCGCAGCCGATATCCACAAATGCGCCGAACTGCTCTAAATGCGTAACTCTTGCAGGGATTATATCCCCGGGCGAAAGGCGGCTGATATAGCTTTCCATGCATTCCAGCTGCGCTGCCAGTCTTGAAAGATACGCCACAGGCTGACCATTCTTATCGGCGGTGACGGACATTACCTTGAAGCACACAGGCTTGTTGACCTTTGTGATAAGGGCGATATCGCGGGTAGAGCCGTCTGCTATGCCCAGTGCGCCCTCCTCGCGGGGGATAATGCCCTTCATGCAGGGAAGCTCCACGATAAGGTCATGCTCGCCCGTGCAGACGGAGACTCTCGCTTCGAGTATCCTTCCGCTTCGTGCCGCCTCTTCAAGGTCCGCCGCACTGTTCATTGCCAGCTTATTTTCGGCGGTGCAGTATAATATTCCCTCCGGCAGATATTTTTTCATTTTGTTACCTTTCCTTTCCGATATACATTGTTATTCAGAACATCTGATAGAATTATATGCTTTGAAAGGAAGGAATATTCATTGTCAGTGAATAGCTAATCGCTGTTAGCCGAGAATACGTCCGCTACATCATTTATGGTGATGTATGCCAGCGGGTCGGTGCTGTGGACCAGTTCTTTGAGGCGGCGTATCTGGAAGCGGTTGATGACTATGTACAGCATCTGCTTTTCGGTGTCGGAATAGAAGCCGTGTGCCTTTAAAATAGTTATGCCGCATTTGAATTCCTCGGAAAGCTCGGTGCAGATATCGCTGCCCTTTTCGGTGACGATAAACGCTGCCTTTCCTCTGTCGAGACCCTCGACGATGAAGTCCACTACCTTTATCGCCGCAGCATATGTGACTATCGAGTACAGGGGAAGAATCCAGCTGCCGTTGACAACGCCGATAATTATGTACAGCAGGATATTATATCCCATAACGAATGTGCCCACGGTTATCCCCAGCTTTTTTGCGAAGATGACTGCAAGGACTTCAATGCCGTCCATTGCTCCGCCGAAGCGTATTGCAAGACCGCTGCCTACGCCTGAGATAACTCCGCCGAACAGCGCGCACAGGAACAGGTCTGTCTCCGCCAGCGGAGAGGCTACCGACACGTCCACGGGCAGCACATCGGTGATTATCCATGCGAAAAATGAGTAGCATATTACCGCAAAGCAGGCATATACCGTAAATCCCAGTCCCTGCCGCTTATAGCCTATGAGGAAAAGCGGGATATTCAGTATCAGCAGGAAAAATGACAGGGAGAATATTTCGGGAGTGAGCTGTTCTGCAAAGATAGACGTTCCCGATATGCCGCTGTCGTACAGTCCCACAGGCGAGATGAATACCGTTACGCCGAAAGCATTGATAAGTCCCGCTATCGCAAGGAAAAGGAAGCTTTTCGGCTCAAGCTTTTTCAGCTCGGTCATAAAGTCTGTTTTTTTCAATTTCGGTTCCTCCTTTTTCACAGTTGTTTTATTCTTTCACTGTTCATATTATAACTCAAAAATGCTCATAAGTCAACACTGCCGCTGTCCGAAATGCAAAAATACCCGCAAGCCGACAAGCCTGCGGGTAAAACATATTTGATTTTGGGTATTATCAGGCAGCAGGTGACTTTGTCAGTACCTTTCCGTCCTTCATATACTTGTCCGCACATTCATAGGGCGTAAATACATTGTAAAGACCGTCCTTCTTGTTGCCTGCGTCCATGATGTAATATTTTCCGTCAAGGCATATCTCGCACCAGTAATGGCTCCACATGTTGTCCTTGTCGGTACCGCGGTGACCTGCCACGAGACGGACATCATAGCCCATATATGCCATAAATGCCGCAAATGCGCCGTTATACTGATAGCACTGTCCCTTATGCTTGCTGAAAACAGCCTCAACGGGGGAGAGATTTCCCAGACTGTTAAAATCATCGCCGTAGACATAATCCACCTCGTTGTGTATGTACTCGGAAACGTAGATTATCTTATCGTAGGGAGTCATATCCTCGGTGAAATGCTCCTTGGCGAACTTCTTCATTATTTTTCTGTCATTTTCGGAGATGCTCATTTTCCAGTTATTGATATCGCTGCGGTAGGAGACCACATCAAGGGAGCTTTTCTGCTTTGCGGGATATCCGTTTACAAGAGCAATAGCGCTTGTTGAGGTCACAATGTCGGAATAATCGCTGTATATCTTGCTGCCGTCGATGATCTTATAGCTTCTCATCTTGAAATAGTATTTGTATCCGGGGTCCTTTTTTATTGAGAAGGACGTTTTTTCGGTCCTTTTCAGAGGCTTGAAGCTGACATCGAAGGAATTTCCAAAATCGAAGGAGCTGCCCGAAACGCCGTAGCTCATATAGATGCTTTCGGAGCCGGAGAGCTTCTGCTTGGAGTAAAAGACCTCATAGCCGTCGGCAGCCTCATCACCGTTCCAGCTGACGCGGACCGATTTTGAATTTGCGGCGGCAGATATACTTTCGGCAAGAAGTCCCGTACTTACCGAAACCGCTTCCGATGAAAGGCTGTATATCTTATCATCGCCGCTGTTCTGATAGGCACGCACCTTGTACCGATATTCGGAGAGGGACTTTACATCGCGGTCGAAGTAATAATTCTGCCGGCAGGAGGTGATATCCTCAAGGAGCACATATTTTTTCTTAGAGCTGTCGTATCTGTATATCCTGTAGCCGTCTGCGCCGAATATCTCGTTCCACTCGATGCAGACAGAGCTTCCCGATGCTGATGCTGATATCTCGGGAGAGATATCCTCGGAAAACTCTGTCCAGCCTGAATAATAATAGTCATAATAATAGTCGTCCTCATAGACGGGCACTTCCTCTTCGATATCAAAGTCCTCATCGTCATAGGCGTATGTGCATACCGACAATGCGCAGGACGCAGCTGTGAGAAGTGCGGCTGCCGCTGCAGCAGTTTTTTTAAGCAGTTTCATTATAATTCCTCCATATTCCTTATCATATGTCTGATTATACCACACCTCGCAAAATATGTCAATATTTGCGGAAATACTATTGTTAGCCTATCGTCATGCGGATTTTTTCACATTTCTTCTATTGACATTATAAAACATATGTGCTATAATGAATCACAGAGTTGTGAAAGGAGTGCGCTTTGAAGCGCTGTATATAATATGGACAAGAAAAACAAGATCGTAATTAAGGGCGCAAGAGAGCATAATTTGAAAAATGTCAGCCTTGAGCTGCCCCGTGACAGCCTTATCGTTATGACGGGTCTGTCCGGCTCGGGAAAGTCCTCCCTTGCCTTTGATACTATCTTTGCCGACGGGCAGAGACGATATATGGAGAGCCTTTCCTCCTATGCGAGAATGTTTATGGGACAGATGGAAAAGCCCGACGTGGACTCTATCGAGGGACTATCTCCCGCAATTTCCATAGACCAGAAAACCACTTCCCGAAATCCCCGCTCTACCGTGGGAACAGTTACCGAGATATATGATTATCTCCGTCTGCTGTACGCGAGGATAGGTATACCGCACTGCCCTGTCTGCGGCAGGGAGATAAAGCAGCAGTCGGTGGACCAGATAGTGGACCGGATAATGGCTCTCCCCGAAAGAACGAGGATACAGCTTTTAGCCCCCCTCGTCAGAGGAAAAAAGGGCGAGCATGTGAAGGTGCTGGAGCAGGCGAAAAAATCGGGATATGTCCGTGTGCGTGTGGACGGCATCATCTATGATATCTCCGAGGAGATAAAGCTCGAAAAGAATAAAAAGCACAGCATCGAAGCAGTAGTAGACCGTCTTTCCGTAAAGGACGGCATTCAGGGACGCCTTGCCGACAGTATCGAGACGGTGCTTGCTCTGTCGGGCGGAGTGCTTATCGTGGACGTCGTTGACGGCGAGGAGATATTCTTCTCACAGAATTACGCCTGCCCCGAGCACAACATCTCCGTGGAGGAGCTCACTCCGAGAATGTTCTCCTTCAACAATCCCTTCGGAGCCTGCGAAAAATGTACGGGACTGGGCTCCTTCTCGCGGATAGACCCCGACCTGATAATCCCCAACAAGGAGCTTTCCTTAAGAAAGGGCGCAGTCAAGGCAATGGGCTGGAACACTGTCGATGAAAATTCCTTTGCAATGATGTATTACCGCGGTCTTGCCGAGTATTACAATACCTCCATAGACCTGCCCGTAAGGGACCTTCCCGAGGGCTTTGTGGATTCCCTCATGTACGGCACAGGCGATGTGAAGCTCACCCTGCACCGCGCGGATATGTACGGCGGAGGAACATTCCAGCAGCCCTTTGAGGGTATCGTCCACAATCTTGAAAGGCGCTTCAAGGAAACAAACTCCGAATTCAGCCGCGCCGAGATACAGGACGTGATGACCGAGGAGGAATGTCCCGACTGTCACGGAAAGCGTCTGAAACAGGAAAGTCTTGCGGTGACTGTGGGCGGGATAAATATCGCCGACCTGACCGATAAGTCGGTGGCGGACTGTCTGGACTTTTTCGATAACTTGAAGCTCACCGAGCGTGAGGCTCTTATCGGCGAGAGGATAATCAAGGAGATACGTTCCCGTCTGGGCTTCTTAAAGAGCGTGGGACTGGAATACCTCACCCTGTCGAGAGCGGCGGGGACCTTAAGCGGCGGCGAGAGCCAGCGCATACGCCTTGCTACGCAGATAGGCTCGTCTCTCATGGGCGTGCTTTATATCCTTGACGAGCCCTCTATCGGACTTCATCAGCGTGATAACGACAAGCTTATCGCTACAATGAAGCGGCTCCGCGATTTAGGGAATACCCTGATCGTGGTGGAGCACGACGAGGACACCATGCGGGCGGCTGACTATATTGTGGATATCGGTTCCTATGCGGGAGTCCACGGCGGCGAGATCGTGGCAGCAGGCACTATCGACGATATCATGGCATGTGAGCGTTCCCTTACGGGACAGTACCTCAGCGGAAAGCGGAAGATACCCGTTCCCGAGGAAAGGCGCAGCGGAAACGGAAACTACCTGAAAATAATCGGAGCCACTGAGCATAATCTGAAAAATATCAGCGTAGATATCCCGCTGGGGACCTTCACCTGTGTTACGGGTGTGTCCGGCTCGGGAAAATCCTCCCTTGTGAATGAGATAATCTATAAAAATCTGGCGGGAAAGCTCAACCGTGCAAAGGTGCGTCCCGGTAAATTCAAGGCTATGGAGGGACTGGAGCATCTGGACAAGGTCATCGACATTGACCAGTCTCCTATCGGACGGACTCCGAGGTCGAATCCTGCCACATATACAGGGCTTTTCAACGATATCCGCGACATCTTCGCCGAGACCAACGACGCGAAAATGAGAGGCTATAACAGCGGCAGATTCTCCTTCAATGTAAAGGGCGGACGCTGCGAGTCCTGTCAGGGCGACGGCATCATCAAGATAGAGATGCACTTCCTGCCCGATGTGTACGTTCCCTGCGAGGTCTGCAAGGGACAGCGGTACAATCGTGAGACGCTGGAGGTCAAGTACAAAGGCAAGTCAATTTATGATGTGCTGGAAATGACCGTGGACGAGGGCGTTGAGTTTTTCTCTGCGATACCGAAGATATCCCGCAAGCTGAAAACCCTGCAGGATGTGGGACTGGGCTACATCAAGATAGGACAGCCCGCAACCACTCTTTCGGGCGGCGAGGCGCAGAGAGTAAAGCTTGCCACCGAGCTTTCAAAGCGGGGCACGGGCAGGACTATCTACATTCTGGACGAGCCTACCACGGGACTTCATTCCTATGATGTGCACAAGCTTACCGAAGTGCTGCAGAAGCTGGTGGACAGCGGAAATACCGTTGTTGTCATCGAGCATAATCTGGACATCATCAAGACAGCGGACTATATCATCGACTTGGGACCCGAGGGCGGAGAGCGTGGCGGACAGGTAATGGTCTGCGGCACTCCCGAAGAGGTGGCAGCCTGCGAAGCCTCCTACACAGGACAGTACCTGCGTAAGCTTATTAGTGAATAGTGAAGAGTGAAAAGTGAATAGAGAATAGTAAAAGCAGCGGTCACCTTTTTGGTAACCGCTGCTTTTGCTGATTGCTGTTTGCTTTATTTTTCTATTTTGTCGCAGTAAACTATGCCCAGTCCGACGGTACTCATGTAGCATCTTCCGTAGACGTTCATATCGCCGCTGATGAAGTTGCCGTTGCCTGTGCCGCCGAATTCATGGTAATCGTCGTTGACTCTTGACCATGTGGCTCCTGCGTCCTCGGACATGTAGATGCCGATAGTTTCCTGATCCTTGGGAGTGCCCCAGATGTAGATAACATAAGGGTCGCCGTTGTTCTTGGGCTTGCCCAGACCCATTGCCTCGCAGCGCTTGAGGGTATCGAGCATGGTGAAGGTCTCGCCGTGGTCCTCGGTGTAGAACAGTGTGCCGCCGGGAATGTAGAATGCGCCCTCCTTGTCGGGAACAACGCACAGACGTGAGAAGCTGGTCAGAGCTTCGTACTTCTTTGCGAAGGACTTTCCGCCGTCAGAGCTTACGAAAACCGAGCTGCTGGAGCATGCGTATACATAGTCAGGATTTACGGGGTCGCCCATGATATATACATTGGAGCCGATTATGCCGTCCACCTGATTCCATGTCTCGCCGCGGTCGGTGGTGTAGTATACGTATGTGCCGTTTTCGGGGCTCCATAAGATCGTGCTGCCGTCTGCGGTAAGGCCTACCTTGCCCTTATACATGTTCTTGGAGGAGTCGGGCTTGTTTTCGATGTAGGTCCAAGTCTTGCCGCCGTCCTCGGTGTAGAGCAGCTTCTGACCGCTTTCGTCGCCGCCTGTCTTTACCCATACGTCTCTGTTCTGAGCAGCAATTGCGATGCTTGTTACAGAGCCTACCTGTTCGGTGTGACGCTCGGGAGCGGAGAAGATATCCTCGTGAACGAAGCCGTCATAGTCGCCGATAGCCGAAACGAGGGGATAATCGGGGAGAGTTACGATATCGAGAGCAACTACCTCTTCAATGCCCTTAGCATCGAAGTAGAACTCGGGAGTCTCGTCCCAGATGTTATCGCAGGCAAAGATGCCGTTGCCCGAGTTTACGAGTATCTTGTTATCGTCGAAGGGGTCCATTGCAAGGGAGCTGCACCAGTGGATAGCCGCATTTTTTATCCAGTCCATGCCGTTTGTGGAGAAGGTCCAGCTTTCGCTGACATCATGCCATGTAGCACCGCCGTCGGTAGAGGTGTAGAACTTGTCACCGTATGCGCCGTTAGGCTGCTGATCCCATACCTCGGAGGTAACGACCACCAGCTTGTTGTCGTCCTCGGGGCTGATGACGATATCGCCCAGCGAGTTGGGAATGGGGAAGTCGATCTTTTCGGCGGTTCCTGCGGAAACGTCGTATCTGTAAAGAGCGCCTGTCATAGCATTCCATGGACCCTCGTTGTTGGCATATATTACGTACAGTCTGCCCTGAGAGTCAAGCTTCATTCTCTGAGGCATGTAATCGGTGAAATTCTCTGCGATAGGAGCCCAGCTTGCGCCGCCGTCCTCGGAGACGTAGATATTGGTCTCCTTCTTAGCGGAAACGGAAACATAAATACGCTGTGTAGCGCTGCCGTCCGAGCCTGTGGAGGGGTCAAATACGATGCCGTTGATACCGTTGCCGTTGGTAGTTGCGGTCACGGGGAAGGACTCCACCTTTTCCCAGTTCATGCCGCCGTCGGTTGATTTGATAAGACCGCCCGTTCTGCCGCCGCAGAGGATAATATTTGTATCGTTGGGGTCAACGGCGATTCTTTCGCCGTTTCCTCTGCCCATGCCGTTGCCGTGGACGCGTATCATATCGGAGACCTCTACCTGAGTGAAATGGTCGCCGTAGTCATTTGATACCATGATGCAGGTCTTGCCGCTGCTGAAATAGTCGGTGCCCGCAGCAAGATACACCTTTGAGGGGTCCTTGGGGTCAACAGCGATCCCGTCGATGCCGAGAAGTCCTACATCGTCAACGGTGGTGTCGTAGCCGAGGGATATCCATTTTTTCTGTGAATCGTCCCAGCGGTACGCACCGCCAACGTCTGTTCTTGCGTAGAACAGACCCTGTTCGGAGGTGCTGATGATACCCGTAACAAATCCGCCGCCGCCGATCTCGACCTGACCGTAGGTCCAGTCGGAGTTTACGAACTTTGTGGGGTCAGCGGAAAGCTCGGCAGCCTCTGTCTGAGCCGCCTGATCGTCAGACGCAGGGGCGTCATCGGTGCCGTCGGAGTTCTTGCCGCAGCCAGTCAGCGCCACAGAGGATATGCATACCGTAAAAGCGGAGAGCAGAGCCAGCGCCTTAGATGATAACGATTTCATTTTTTTCGCTCCTTTATGTATTGATTGAATGTTGATAAACATATTATATCACGAATAGAATGCTTTGTCAATTACTTTTAGAAAACTTGCGGCAATAAAAAGGACGGCATTTTCGCCGTCCTCCGATACTAATTGTGAATATCAGTTATTGATCTCGCCGTGAGATAACGCTGTCAGATATGCATTGATAAAGCCGTCGATATCTCCGTCCATTACCGCGCCGATATTGCCGTTTTCGAAGTTGGTGCGGTGATCCTTTACGAGAGTGTAGGGCATGAACACGTAGGAACGTATCTGCGCGCCCCATGCGATCTCCTTCTGCACGCCCTTGATATCCTCGATCTTGTCGAGGTGCTCGCGCTCCTTTATCTCAACAAGCTTGGAGATAAGCATTTTCATAGCATAGTCCTTGTTCTGATACTGGCTTCGCTGAGTCTGGCAGGATACCACGATTCCTGTAGGCTTGTGAGTAAGTCGTACCGCAGAGGAGGTCTTGTTGACCTTCTGTCCGCCTGCGCCGCTGGCACGATAGAAGTCTATTTCCAGATCCTCGGGGCGTATCTCGACGTTAAGGTCTGCGTCCCCCATTTCGGGCATAACTTCGAGGGAAGCAAAGCTCGTGTGACGTCTGCCCGATGCGTCGAAGGGGGATATTCTTACAAGGCGGTGAACGCCTGCCTCGGACTTAAGGAAGCCGTAAGCGTTGATGCCTTCGACCAGCAGCGACGCGGATTTGAGACCGGCTTCTTCGCCCTCAAGATAATCGAGAGTAGTGACCTTGTAGTCGTGGCGTTCAGCCCAGTGATTGTACATTCTGAACAGCATTTCCGCCCAGTCCTGAGCCTCGGTGCCGCCTGCGCCCGCATGGAAGGTGAGAATGGCGTTCTTGCTGTCGTACTCGCCTGTGAGCAGAGTAGTGAGCTTGATAGTTTCCAGTTCGGACTTGAATTTCTCTGCCTCGCCGCGAATCTCGCTGACAGCAGCCTCGTCCTCGTCGTCGCCCGCTTCGATGGTGAGCTCTATCATGGTAAGGGTATCGTCCAGCAGAGTTTCCAGCTTTTTGTAGCTTGCAACGGTAGCCTCGTTCTGCTTTATCTTCTGCATGGTTTTCTGTGAGTTTTCCAGATCGTCCCAGAAGCCGTCCTTTGCAGATTCCGCCTGCAGCTCCTCGATCTCCTTTTTGCACTTGTCGATGTCAAGGATGTTGTAAAGCTCCTTCATGTCCTTGTGATAGCCTTCAAGCTCGATTCGTAATTCGTCAAGTAAAAGCATGATCAATATTCCTCCGTAAAAATTATTTCGTATGATCTCTGACCGCCTTGTGGGACCATTCCAGACGGCTCTTCGACAGATAGAAAACCTGTGCGCTGTAAAGTCCCTGATATCCCGAGAGCATGTAGCTCACGGCAATTGCCGCCGCGTAGAACACCAGTCCCTGTGCGCCGAAAAGCTCAATTCCGAGGATAATTGTGGCAAGGGGGCAGTTTGTAACTCCGCAGAACACTGCCAGCAGTCCCACAGCCGCACCGAAGGAGGGGTCAAGTCCGATAAGGTGCGAAGCTGCGCAGCCGAGAGTAGCTCCCACGAAGAACGAGGGGACTATCTCTCCGCCCTTGAAGCCTGCGCCGAGAGTAAGAGCGGTAAGTACGATCTTTATAAGAAAAGCAAGGGGAAATGCCTCTCCCGCGAAGGCTCTTTCGATAACGTTCACGCCTGCGCCGTTGTAGTCGTATGTGCCGAGCACAAGTGTCAGCAGGAGCACGATAGCCGAGCCTGCCAGCACTCGCAGATAGGGGTTTTTAATATATTTTTGGTAAAGTCTCTTAGCAATATGCATAGCCTCGCAGAAAAGAATACTTGTCAGCGCACAGAGCACGCCGAGAATGAGCACCTTTGCGAGAGTGAGCGCGGAGCCCTCCGACAGTACGGGAACATTCTGCACCGTAAATGAGGTGGGGGTCACGTTAAATACTCCTGCGGTAACGGACGCAATGACTGCCGATAAAATGCAGGGAGCGATAGCCGTATACTGCGCAGCTCCGACGATAGTGACCTCCATTGCGAATATAGCAGCCGCAATGGGAGTGCCGAACAGTGCGGAAAAGCCTGCCGCCATGCCGCACATTGCAAGCTCAGCACTGTCCTCGGGTCCGAGCTTTAAAAGCTTTCTGATAGGAGATGCAAGGCTTGCGCCCATCTGAAGAGCAGCGCCCTCCCGTCCTGCGGAGCCTCCGCAGAGGTGGGTAAGAAAGGTGGCGGAGAATATCAGCGGAGCAAGCTTCAGCGAGATGCTCTTGTGACCTCTTGCTTCGAGGATAACGGCGTCAGTTCCTTTATCCTCAGCCATTCCGCATATCCTGTACAGGAAAACTATCAGCAGACCCGCAGCGGGAAGACCCAGCATAACGACAGGGTGTCCGGTGCGAAATTCGGTGGCAAAATCAAGAGCGTGATGAAACGCCGCGCCTGCGATGCCGACGGCTATTCCGACAACTATCGCCACCAGCAGCCATTTCACAAATCCGATGTAAATAGCCTTGTAAGCGGCAAGACCCGTATCGAAGCTGTTTTCGGAGGAAGCCTTTTCCTCGGTGACAGCGGTATCGGTGATCTCTTCGTTATTGGCAGTTTCGGTATTTTCAGTTTCAATTATTTTCTCTTTTTCGGTAGTCACAGTTTTCAGATTCCTTTCAAAGGATCACTTCTGCAGCATAAGGAGCAGCTCACGCAGCAGCTTGCATGCGAGAGCGGTGGACCTGCCGCTCGGATCGTAATGGGGAGAGAGCTCGTTGATATCTATTCCCGTTATGTTAAGTCCTTTGAGTGTAAAAAGTGCGTCAAGGAGTGTATTGTATGATACGCCGCCTGCTTCGGGGGTGCCTGTTCCGGGGAACTCGGAGGGGTCTAAAACGTCCATATCAATGGTAAGGTAGACGTTTTTGCCCGCAAGAGTATCGGCAAGCCTTTCCATTCCGTCAAGGGTGTGAGGATTCATCACAGTGTGTTCCTTTGCGAACACAAACTCGTTCCTGTCGCCGCTTCTGATGCCGAACTGGAAGATATGACCGTCGCCCACAAGCTCATGGCAGCGTCTCATAACGCAGGCATGGGAAAGCTTTTGTCCGAGATAATCGTCCCGCAGGTCGGCATGAGCGTCAAGCTGGATAATGTACAGGTCGTCATATTTTTTCTTGACAGCGCGGACTGCGCCGAGAGTGACAAGATGCTCGCCGCCCAGCATAAAGGGGAGCTTGCCGTCGTGAAGGATCTCCGCAGCACGTTCTTCGATATCATCGAGAGCCCGTTCGGGAGAGCCGAAGCAAAGCTCGATATCGCCGCTGTCGAAGATGTTGTAATCGGTGATATCCCTGTCCTGTTTCAGGGAGTAGGTCTCGATTCCGAAGCTTTCCCTGCGTATAGCGCTGCTGCCGAAGCGGGTGCCGGGGCGATAGGAAGTAGTGCTGTCAAAGGGCGCTCCGAAAATGACTATCCCTGCGCTGTCATAATCGCTGTCGCAGCCGATGAATACATTTTTTTCGTTTTCCATATTACATGATCTATACCTTTCTTGGGGATTGTTTTTATGTGTTCACTGGTCGGTTTTGTCTATGGTTCTTTTGGTCTTGCCTTTGAGATTTGCCGAGTGTTCACTGTTCGTTTTCGGCGGAGCTCCGCTCCGTGCATTTGAGGCGAATGCTTTAGCATTATTGCTGATCAAATGCAGCGCCGCCCGAGCATTTCTTACTTTTAGTGGTTATTAACTGTTCGTATGATGACGTCCGTGTTTTTGATACGGACGGCGCTTTTTAATTTTTCGTTGCTTTGGCTTTTGGGTACTTCCGCGGTTTGATGTCTCATATGCTGAAAACTCCATTCGCGGCAATGGCTGCGGGGCTACCCCGCCGACCAAAGGGCGCTGCCCTTTGGAAACCTGCAGCCTTGAAAGGCTGGCGAACTTTTTATTGCGGGGTTACTGCTCAGTATTTGTTACTCTCAGCCTCGTACCTTCGCTATTAACTCTTCACTATTCACTATTCACTAACTCTTTGACAGAAGCTCTTTCACGTAGTTCGGTATCGCAAAGCTTCCTCTGTGCAGGTCCGTATTATAGTACCTCGTCTTTATGCCCAGACTGTTCCAGCGGTCCGCGTCAAATTTTAACGGGTCAACCGTTTTGGACGCAAATCCGAACAGCCAGTGCCCCGACGGATATGTGGGTATGTGGAACTGATATACTCCGCAGATCGTGAAAAATTCTCTGATGCGCCTGTGCGCTCTCTGCATTGCCTTCGCGTCGTCTGCGTAGTACGGCGATTCGTGCTGATTGACCAGCACGCCGTTTTCGGTCAGCGCCTTGCAGCAGTTGCCGTAAAATTCACTGGTGAAAAGCCCCTCGCCCGGACCAAAGGGGTCGGTGCTGTCCACGATGATAAGATCGTAGAAATTCTCCTTGCTGCGGACGTATCTTAGTCCGTCCTCTACATGGATATGCACTCTCGGGTCGTCCAGAGTACAGGTCGTGCTCGGGAAAAACTCCCTGCATACGTCGATGACCCGTCCGTCTATCTCTGCCATGTCGATGTGTTCTATGGTGTCGTAGCGGCACAGCTCGCGGATAGTACCGCCGTCGCCAGCGCCGATGACGAGAACGTTCTTTACGTCGGGAGCTGCCGCCATGGGCACATGAACGATCATCTCGTGATACATGAACTCGTCCTTTTCGGTGAGCATCATCAGTCCGTCAAGGGTGAGAAAACGTCCAAATTCAGGGCTCTCAAACACGTCGATACGCTGATATTCGCTCTGTTCGGAGTGGAGGTGCTTATCCACTCTTATGGACATTTTCGCGTCGTTGGAATGAAATTCCGTAAACCATAATTCCATATGGGCTCGATCTCCTTATCTTATCACACGAATGTAGTTTAGCTCCAGATCCTCTGTGCCCGTCATAAAGCAGCCCTTTTCCTTGCAGTAGGAAATGTATGCGATTATTTCGGGCGTGATAAGCTCACCGGGAGCGATTATGGGGATACCCGGAGGATAGCACATTACCGATTCACCGCTTATCCGACCTGCGCTGCCGCCGATAGGAACAGATTCCTGTTCGCTGTAGAAGGCGTCGTGAGGGGAAATTTTCACGGTAGGGTTGATATATTCATGGTCGAAAAGCCCCGCCTTGTCCTTTGAGAAGCGGCGCTTTATCTCGGAAAGGGCGGAAACAAGGCGTTCGATGTCCTTCCACTGGTCGCCTGCGGTTATAATGGCGAGGATATTTCCGATATCGCCGAATTCTATCTGGATATCGTAGCTGTCGCGGAGGATATCGTATACCTCAATGCCTGCCAGTCCGATATCGCGGGTATATATTGAAAGCTTAGTGCGGTCGAAGGAGTAGAAATCGGGAGTACTTGCAAGCTCGTCCGCATAAGCGTAGTAGCCGCCTATTTTGTTTATCTCCTCGCGGGCGTACTCCACCGATTCAAGCATCTTGCGGCACATTTCCTTACCTCTTGTGGCAAGATTTCGCCGCGATATGTCAAGGGAGGCAAGGAGCAGATATGAAGCGCTTGTGGTCTGGGTAAGATTTATCACCGCACGGACGTGACCCTCGGTGACCTGTGCATTTTGTCCCACAAGAAGAAAGGCGCTCTGCGTAAGTGAGCCGCCTGTCTTGTGCATAGATACTGCCGCAAAATCGGCGCCTGCCGCCATTGCGTTTACGGGCATATTTTCGCCGAAATAGAGATGTGTTCCGTGAGCCTCGTCGGCAAGAACAGCCATACCGTGGCTGTGAGCGAGCCCGACAATGCCCTTAAGATCGGCGCAAACTCCGTAGTAGGTGGGATTGTTCACCATAACAGCCTTTGCGTCGGGATTAGCTTCGATAGCCTTTCTTACATTTTCCACGCTCATTCCGAGAGGTATGCCCAGCTGTGAGTTGACGCCCGGGTCCACGTAAACGGGCACTATACCGCTGACAACAAGCGCGTTGATAGCGCTTTTATGGACGTTTCTCGGGAGGATTATCTTGTCGCCCTCCTTGCAGACGGACATTATCATCGCCTGCACTGCGGAGGAGCCGCCGTTTATCATAAAAAAGCAGTGACGAGCGCCGAAGGCCTCTGCCGCCAGCATTTCCGCATCTCTTATGACGGAAACGGGGTGGATAAGGTTATCGAGAGGCTTCATGGAGTTAACGTCCACCTCCATGCAGGTCCGTCCGAGAAAAGCGGTCAGCTCGGGATTGCCCTTGCCGTGCTTGTGGCCGGGGACGTCGAAGGGGACGATACGCTCGTCCCGATATCGAAGAAGAGCCTCATAGATAGGCGCATCATTTTGATCCATCATAGTAAAATCACCATCCGAAAAGGTCAGCTCGCCGCCGTCATGTTTTCCCGTCGCGGTCGTAAATGTTCTGTCCGTGGAATATCTCCAGCATTTCCCGTCTGATAAGGTCGTTTATTTCAAGTCTGCGCTTGGGTGCAAGCTCGTAGGTATCGGTGTTGAAGAGGTAATTCTGGAGAACTATCTCCTTGATTATCATTTTGGTGTGGAAGATGTTTGACTGATAAACATTGACATCTATCGCATCATAGCGGTCTATGGTCTCCTTGGCGATATAGTCCTGAATGGACGTGATATCGTGGTCGATGAAGAGCTTCTTGCCTGCCGCGTCGCGGGTAAAGCCTCTTACGCGGTAGTCGATGGTAATGATATCCGAGTCAAAGCTGCCGATAAGATAGTCAAGACATTTCAGCGGCGTTATCTGCCCGCAGGTAGAAACGTCGATATCCACTCTGAAGGTAGTGACAGCATTGGAGGGGTGAAATTCGGGATAGGTATGCACGGTAAGGTGACTTTTATCCAGATGTCCCGCGATGCTCTGCTTGTCGATAACGGGCTTTGTGACCTCCTCGTGGGCGGTGCGCATGTTGCAGGATTCGTCGATATCCTCCTTATCGAGGTGCTCCTCGGAGATAAGGAGAGTGACAGAAGCGCCTTGCGGCTCGTAGTCCTGCTTCGAGATATTCAGCACATGAGCGCCTATCATCTCCGTAACATCGCAGAGTATCTTAGTGAGACGCTCGGAGTTGTACTGTTCGTTGATATATTTAATATAGTCCTGCTGTTCGCGCTGACTCTTTGCATAGCATATATCATATATATTAAAGCTGAGAGTTTTGGTCAGGTTATTAAAACCATAAAGCCTGATCTTTTCGTTCAACCCTATCATCACCTCATAGAAGTAAGAAATTAAGAAGTATATACATAAATACTCAATATAAATAATACGACAATATTGTCAAAAAGTCAATAGCTTTGCGGGAATTTCAGAAAAATTTACAACTTTTACGTCCCGTGTAAAATGTAAAAAAACTGTTGCAAAATACATATAAATATGGTATAATAAATGTAACATTGTATAAAGTGAGCGATTAATACTAAGCTCCGTAAATGCTTCAAAACAGAAAGGACGGCGGGCACTATGCTGGAAAAAGCTATCTCCGATAACGGTTCGCGTATTGATTATAAGGACATGACAAAAAGTCTGCAGCAGAATCTGTCAAAGCTTCAGCTGAAAATGAAGGAAAAAAAGCTTCCCGTAATAATAGTATTCGAGGGCTGGGGCGCCTCGGGAAAGGGCTCCCTTATCGCGGATATCATCAAGATGCTGGACCCGCGTTTCTTCAACGTTTATTCCACGCTGCCCGATACCGAGACGGACAAGCGCTATCCGCTGATGAAGCGCTTCTGGGAGAATATCCCCGCCAAGGGCAAAATGGCGATAATGGACCGAAGCTGGTATCAGGAGCTGGCTATCGCAAAGCTGGAGGAGGGCATCTCCGAGGAGGAGTACGATAAGCGCATAGAATCGGTCAATACCTTTGAGCGTCAGCTCACCGATGACGGCTATCTTATCATCAAGCTGTTCCTGCACATCTCCCGTCAGGAGCAGAAGCGCCGCTTTATCAAGCTCCGTGAGGACAGCTCCACCAAATGGCGCGTTACCGATACCGATAAGATGCGCAACAAGAATTACGATACCTATTACAAGCAGTTCGACGATATGCTCAAGCGCACCGATACCGAATACTGCCACTGGCGCATCATCGACACCACCGATAAGCAGTTCACCCGTTTTCAGCTGTTCAATATCCTTGTGAGCCAGATAACGAATGCCGTAAATTCCGAGCCTCACTATCCTATCCCCGCAGATGTGACCACCATGTTCCCCATGCAGAAAACGCCGCTCCTGTCGGAGGTATCGCTGGAGAACAAGGTCATAAAGCCGTCGAAATATCCCGAAGAGCTGAAAAAATGTCAGAAGCAGCTATCTAAGCTCCACAGCAAGATATATAAGAAAAAGATACCCGTTGTCATAGCCTTCGAGGGCTGGGACGCTGCGGGAAAGGGCGGCGCGATAAAGCGGCTGGGAGCGGCGTTCGACCCCCGAGGCTATGAGGCTGTGCCCGTTGCAGCTCCCGAAAAGTACGAGCTGGAGCGCCACTATTTATGGCGGTTCTGGCGGAAGCTGCCCAAAACCGGACATATCACCATATTCGACCGCACATGGTACGGAAGAGTCATGGTGGAAAGGCTGGAGGGGCTCACCCCCGAGGCAAGATGTGCAATGGCATACCGTGAGATAGACGAGTTCGAGCGTGAGCTCACCCGTTCGGGAGTTGTCCTGATAAAGTTCTGGATGCAGATAGACAAGGACGAACAGCTGAGCCGCTTCAACGAGCGCATGGAAAATCCCGAGAAGCAGTGGAAGATAACCGACGAGGACTGGCGCAACCGCGAAAAATGGGATATGTACGAGACCGCTGTCAATGAAATGCTGGAAAAGACCTCCACCGCATACGCACCATGGACCATAGTGGAGAGCAATGATAAGCTCTACGCCCGCATCAAGGTGATGAATACGGTGATCGACCGTCTGGAAGAAGCTTTGAAAAAGTGAAAAGTGAATAGTTAAAAGTGAAGGGTCGTTCGGTTGACGGTCAGTTGTCAGCTGAACGACCGATAGCTTGATAACCGTCATTCACTTAAAGGAAGAATAATCGATGCATCAAATATCTGCGCAAAGAGCGGCTTTAAAAGCTGCTTTTCCTCATACTCTGCCTATCATGGCAGGATTTTTATTTTTAGGCTTTACATACGGGCTTTATATGCATTCGTTGGGGTTCGGTTTTTTATATCCGACACTTATGGCGCTGTTCATATATGGCGGCTCGTTGGAATTTGTGGCAGCGTCCATGCTGCTCAGCGGCTTTGCGCCCGTGCAGACGCTGATAATGGCGCTGATAATACAGGCAAGACATCTTTTTTACGGGCTTGCGATGCTGGACAAGTACAAGAATACGGGAAAGAAGAAATTCTATCTCATATTCGGTCTGTGCGATGAGACCTTCAGCGTGAACAGCTCCGCCGAGATACCCGAGGGCGTGGACAAGGGCTGGTTCATGTTTTTCGTGACGCTGCTCGATCAGTTATACTGGGTAGTAAGCGCAGCTCTGGGCGGACTTTTCGGCAGTGTGATAAGCTTTGACCTTGAGGGCATGGATTTCGTTATGACTGCGATGTTCACCGTCATATTCTTAGATCAGCTTTTAAAGGAAAAGAAGCACTATTCCTCGGCGATAGGCGTTATCTGCACAGCCGTGTGTCTGCTCATATTCGGCAGGGATTCCTTTATGATACCGTCCATGCTCTGCATACTGGTGCTGCTGACCGCCCTTCGCAGACCTATTGAGAAAGGAGCGGAGGAGCTGTGACATTAACTCAGCAGATAATAACCATAGCCATGTGCGTGCTGGGCACAATGGCGACGAGATCCATTCCGTTCATAGTTTTCTCGGATAAGAAGCCTGTGCCGAAGTACGTGCAGTATCTGGGAAAGGCGCTCCCTGCCGCAGCTTATGGCATGCTGGTGGTGTACTGCCTGAAGGACGTCAGCATCACAGAGGGGTATCACGGCATACCCGAGCTTCTGGGGATAGCGGTCACAGCGGGGCTTCATCTGTGGAAGCGGAACATGCTGCTGTCTATTGCCGGTGGGACCGTATTCTATATGATACTGTTGCGAATCATCCCCATGCTCTGAAAGGCAGGTCTATGAAACGTTACGAACACGGAGGGAATTATTCCCTCGATATAATACATGATCTTTCGGTGAATATCAATCCATTGGGAATGCCCGAGGGAGTAAAGCGGGTGCTTGCGGAGAATATAGACAAATTCTCGGCATATCCCGACCCCGAATGCAGGGGGCTTGTGGAAAAGCTTTCCGAAGCGGAGGGTACCCTAAAGGAAAACATCGTCTGCGGAAACGGAGCGGCAGACCTGATATATCGTCTCGTCCATGCGGAAAAGCCAGAGCGGGCGCTGCTCATATCGCCAACCTTTTCCGAGTACGAAAAGGCGCTGTCGGAGGCAGGCTGCGAAATAGCTTTTCACGAGCTGAACGAAGCAGAAAATTTTGCAGTGACGGAGCGTATCCTTGATGATATTTCCGATGATACAGATATGCTTTTTCTGTGCAGTCCGAATAATCCCACAGGAGCGGTGATAAAGCCGACCCTCATGGATAAAATATACGAAGAGTGCCGCCGCAGGGATATCCTGCTTGTTGTTGATGAGTGCTTTATGGGCTTTGTTTCCGAAGGTGAGAAATGTTCCTTTGAGCCAAAATCGGGAGCAATAGTGCTGAAGGCATTCACCAAGCTGTATGCAATGGCGGGGCTGCGGCTGGGATATGTGCTCTGCGGGGACATTTCCCTTGCCGAAAAGCTCCGTGAAACGGGGCAGTGCTGGAGCGTGTCAGTTCCTGCGCAGCTTGCGGGAGCAGCTGCTCTTGCGGAAAGGGATTATGTTTCTAAAACGGTGCGGATTATCCGCAGGGAAAGGGAATATCTCACCTGTTCGCTGGAAAATTTGGGCTTCAAGGTATATCCCTCCGAGGCGAATTTCCTGCTTTTTCGGAGCGCATTTCCGATAGATGAACTGCTTTTAAAAGAAGGGATCGCAATAAGAAGCTGCGCGAATTACCGCGGACTTGATGAAACATATTTCCGCACAGCGGTAAGAACTCATGAGGAAAACGCTGCGCTGATAAACGCACTTAAAAAAATCATCGGAATCAAGCGGGGATAAGGAGTATTTTATGGCAAAAGCAATAATGCTGCAGGGGACCATGTCAAATGTGGGGAAAAGTCTGCTGTGCGCCGCGCTCTGCCGCATTTTCAGGCAGGACGGTCTGCGTGCTGTGCCCTTCAAATCGCAGAATATGGCGCTTAATTCCTATATCACCCGAGAGGGGCTGGAAATGGGACGGGCACAGGCTATGCAGGCGGAGGCGGCAGGAGCGGAGCCCTCTGCGCTTATGAATCCCGTGCTATTAAAGCCTACGGGAGATACGGGCTCGCAGGTCATCGTTAACGGCGAGGTGCGTGGGAATATGCGCGCCGCCGAGTATTTCCGATACAGGAAGTCACTTATCCCCGAGATAATGGAGGCATACAACAAGCTTTCCCGGCAGGCGGATATTATAGTGATAGAGGGCGCGGGAAGTCCTGCGGAGCTTAATCTGAAAAAGGACGATATCGTAAATATGGGTCTGGCGGAGCTTACGGACGCACCTGTGCTGCTGGTGGGAGATATCGACCGAGGGGGCGTATTTGCGCAGCTTATCGGTACGGTAAAGCTTCTGGAGGAGGACGAGCGCAGACGGATAAGGGGACTTATCGTCAACAAATTCCGCGGAGACAGAAGCCTTTTCGACGACGGCGTGAAAATACTGGAGGAAAAAAGCGGCGTGCCCGTTGTGGGAGTAGTTCCCTATATCGAGTGCGATATCGACGACGAGGACAGTCTGTCCGACAAGCTGTGCCGCAGGTCTGCGGATATGATAGATATTGCGGCGATAAAGCTGCCGAGGATATCAAACTTTACCGACCTTGACGCTCTTGCACAGTATGAGGGAGTTTCCGTAAGATATGCGGAGCGCCCCTCCGAGCTGCGTGAGCCCGATATGATAGTTATTCCCGGAACAAAGAACACCATAGCCGATATGAAATGGCTTCGGGAAAGCGGCTTTGAGGCGCTGATAAAGAAGCTATCTGCCGCAGGAACGCCTGTTTTCGGCATATGCGGGGGCTATCAGATGCTTGGGAAAAGGATATCCGACCCCGAAAATACCGAGGGCGGCGGCGAGATTCGCGGAATGGAGCTGCTCGATACCGAAACAGTGTTCCGCACCACAAAGACCCGCATCCGCATAACAGGCGTGATAACGGCATCCTGCGAGGATTTCCCCGAGCTTAACGGAGCGCACGCAGAGGGCTATGAGATACACATGGGAGAAACCTTTTCCCGTGAAGCGCCGTTATTGAAGCTGTCCGACGGGCGGTCGGACGGAGCCTATAAAAGTGGTATTTATGGCAGCTATCTTCACGGGATATTCGACAGCGCAGAGGTGTCACATGCTGTGATAAACGAGCTTTTCCGCCGCAAGGGGCTTTCTGCGGGAGAGTCTGTGAGCCGCAGGGAATATAAGGAGCGCCAGTACGATATCCTCGCAGATGCTGTGCGGAAAAGCCTTGATATGGAAATGATACGAAAATTATTGTAAGGGGGAATCATCATGCCAAAGCTTTTTGAATACGGAGATATCCTCAATCACCCGTACTGGGCTTATTACTGTCGTTCTGACCGTGAGCCCTTTCCTATACGTCCTCACTGGCACTATTACGCAGAGATACTGTACGTGCTGGAGGGCTCGGCGGCTATCATCATTGACGGCAGGGAATATATCGCCCATGAAAACGACCTTGTGCTGTTTCACCCCGAGGCGGTCCATTCGCTGGATAATGCGGACCCGTCGGGAGCACTGCTGAAATGCAGCGTGGTCCAGTTCGATATAAGCCGCCTTGTCATCTCAAACAGCTACTCGCCGAAGCTGCGGACCATTTTCCGCGCCGCGCGGAACGACGAGCGCTGCGTTTCGGTATTTCCTGCCGATACCTACGAGCATGAGCGCATACGCGGCATATTGTACCGACTTATCTGGGAAATGGAGCATATGGGGTACGGCTACGACCTGATGATGCACTCGCACCTGTGCATACTTATGCTGGATATACTGCGCTACTGGCAGAAGGCGGGCTTTTCCACCGACAGCATCACCGAGGCGGACACCGAGGACGAGCAGACTATCCGCTCCGTTACCGAATATATCGACGCTCACTCGTCGGAGAGCCTGACTGTTGCGCGGCTTGCGGAGCTGTGCGGCATGAGCTATTCCAATTTTGCAAAGCAGTTCAAGATACTGTACGGACAATCCTGCCATGAGTACATAGAGCATATCCGCGTGTGCAAGGCAGAGGATCTGCTGCTGTTCACGAATCACGACCTGAACTATATCAGTCAGGAAACCGGCTTTTCCGACTGCAGTCATATGATAAAGACCTTCCGCAGACTAAACGGCATTACTCCGAAGCAGTTCAGAATGAAGCATAGTAAATAAGATCGGCATAAAAAACTGCCGTCCATTTTTTGGACAGCAGTATTTTTTTGCTATGTCGAAAGGTATCAGTCGCCGATAACGGTGACCTTTATTTTGATAACGGTTTTTCCGCACTTGATGGTGATATATGCCGTGCCTGCCTTTTTAGCCTTTATCTTGCCGTTTGAATCAACAGAAACGATGCTCTTGTCCGAAGATGAATAGGTGACCTTAGAACCGCTGCTCGAAGTTACTGCAGTGAGCTTTAATGTATCGCCCTCTTCAATGGCTGTGGAAAGATACATAATATCTCCCGTTGTTCCGGAAACATCGGCAGTATCCTCTTGAACGGTTTCGCTGGGGAAGGTCGCTTTGAGGGTAAATTCTCCGCCATTGCTAAGATCCTGCCAGCCGGGGCAGATAACGAGATAATAGGTTTCCTTTTTAACTTTAAAGGTAAGCTGTGCGGAAAATTTTTTATTATCGGGATATGCAATTATATGATGTGTGCTTGTGTCATAAAGACGACCGTTGTAAATCGAAATATTAGAGCGGTTGACATAATCTCCATTTTTGTCAAGCAGATAGAGATTAGTGTTGTCACCCTTTGTGGTGTAGTCTATCTTGAGAGTTCCGCTTTTGCTTGGTGTTATCTTATACCAGCTGAGAGCTGTCTGACCGGAATTACCCTTATATGTTTCTCCGCTTTTCATTTTCTTTGCGCCCGATTTGTCAAACACAGTTTGATCATTGCCGCCTACATCTACGTATTCCTCCGCAGCTGCAGTTATCGAAAACGCCGATAATACGGTAAGCGCCATTGCCAGCGTTACGATAAGGGATAATACTTTTTTGATCGAATGCTTCATTTTTGTCCTCCATAATTTAAAAAAATATTAACTGTCTGAAAACAGCAACTAAAGTGTAGCATAAAATATCACATTTTGCAATATGTTCACCAAATTTGTATATTTTGTACAAAATTGCAGTGCGAGCTTTGTCTGAAAATTCTATATCCTATAAAAATCTCACAGTGCGAGCCTGTATATTTCTTCCACATCTGCAGGGTCAAGATGCAGATAGCTTCCGAGGTCATAGTTCTTGCATGCGCATGCCTTGTCTGCCATTTCGGAGAATTTCTCTGTTCCGATACCCAGCTCTGTAAGGGTGGAGGGCATGCCTATGGAAGCGTAAAACTCACGCATATGGCGGATAAGCAGACTTATCATAATGCTTTCGTCGGCGGCAGAGATGTCGAATACACGCCTGCCGAACTGTATGAGCTTTGCGGGATTCTTTCTGCTGACGTACTCCATCCATGCGGGGAAGATCACTGCAAGTCCCGCGCCGTGGGCGATGTCATAGTAAGCGGAGAGCTGATGCTCTATCTGGTGGCACGCCCAGTCGCCGCCTCTTCCCACGTCAAGGGAGCCGTTGTGGGCGATAGTCCCTGCCAGAAGTATCTCTGCACGATAGTCGTAATTTCCGGGCTCTGCGATAGTTTTCGGAGCATATTTTATAATGGAGCGGGCAGTGCCCTCGATGAGCCTGTCAGTGACATCGCAGCAGGCAGTATTCACGAAATATCTTTCCATAAGATGAGCCAGCATATCCGAAGCGCCGCAGCCCAGCTGATATGCGGACAGTCCGAAGGTATTCTCCGGGTTTATCACCGAGAATACGGGGTAGTGCATAGGTGTGGTGCAGCCCCGCTTGTCGTTGGTGTCCTCCTTGGTGATGACTGCCGAGGGGGAGCTTTCCGAGCCTGCGGCGGGAATGGTCAGCACTGTGCCCACGGGGATGCGTGCCTTGGGCGCAGCCTTTTTCATAAAGAAGTCCCATACATCGCCGTCGTAGAGAGCGCCTGTGGAGGCAGCCTTTGCGGTGTCGATGACCGAGCCGCCGCCCACTGCGAGAATTATCTTCACATTCTCTTTGCGGATGATGTCGATACATTTATATACAAGGTCAAGGCGGGGATTAGGCTTTACGCCGCCTATCTCGGTATACTCGCAGCCTGCGTCGGAGAGGGACTTCCTCACTCTTGCGAGCAGTCCCGACCGCTCCGCCGAGCCGCCGCCGAATACTATCAGAGCTTTTCCGTATTTTGCACATTCCTCGCCTATCTGCGGGTCGGTGTTTCTTCCGAAGATTATCTTCGTGGGATTTAAATAGGTAAAATCGTTCATAGAGAGAATTTCCTCCAAAAGCTTAGTAGCTGAGATTGAATACTCCGATAAGGAGCAGCCATGCAAGACCGTAGTATACCGTTACCGCAACAAGGTCGTTGCAGGTGGTGATAAGGGGACCCGAAGCCACGGCAGGGTCAAATTTCAGGCTTTTCAGGATAATGGGGATAGCCGTTCCCACAGCGCCCGATATGAACATCGCCGCCATGAGGGACAGTCCCACGCAGCCCGATATCAGGAATGAATCTGCAAGGGGAAGTCCCCGTGCGAAGAATATATAAAGTCCGATAACGGCAGTGGAGGCAAGCCCCAGCACAAAGCCGTTGGTAAGTCCGATGCGGGCCTCCTTGAATATCAGGGAGAGCTTTTCCTTCAGGGACATTTCCTCTTCGCTGATAAGCACACGGAGAGTAACACCCAGCGACTGAGTGCCTACGTTTCCCGACATTCCGAGAATGACCGACTGGAAGCTGACTATTATGGTAAGTCCCGAAATGACCCGTTCAAAGGCTCCCACCACCGTCGATACGATAAGTGAAAGTCCCAGAAGCACGATAAGCCATGGGATACGCTTCTTTGCGCCTGCGAGGACGGTCTCGTCGATATCAGTTTCCTCGGTCAGACCTGCCAGCATGGCGTAGTCCTCGCCCATCTGGGTATCGACTACTTCGATGATATCCGTCGCAGTGATTACGCCGATAACATGGTTATCCGAATCGAGCACGGGGATAGAGTCCTCGGAGTAGTCCTTCAGGTCCTCGATGCATTCTTCTATCTCTTCGCCTGCGTACAGGAAGGGGTAAGATGTTGCGATGATATCTTCAAGGGACATTCCCGCCCGTGCAACGATAAGGTCGCGCAGCTCAATAGCTCCGCAGAAGGTGCCGTCGTCGTTTATTGCATATATTGTGGTGATGTTGTCGTTGTCGGCAGCCTGTCTTATGAGAGAGGT
>JBJFHQ010000407.1:0-6008 GCA_051893755.1 Oscillospiraceae bacterium | reverse complement strand
TGGGCTTTCTCCCCGGCGATCTGCAGAACAAGGTGGACCCGTATCTTCGTCCGCTGTATGATGCGCTTTATGATATGTTCGGCTCGGAGAGCTATGCAAGGCTCATGGAACGGGGAACTATCGAAGTTGCACCCCTTGCCTACATGAGAGGACGTACTCTTGACGACGCTTTCATTATTCTCGACGAAGCACAGAATACCACACGCGAACAGATAAAAATGTTCCTCACTCGTCTTGGCTTCAACAGCAAAATGGTCATTACGGGCGACATCACTCAGATAGATCTGCCCGATTCCAAAAAATCCGGACTTGTGGACGCGATGCGTGTGCTCAAAAACGTCGAGGATATCGCAATTACACGTTTCAGCGAAAAGGACGTTGTTCGTCACAAGCTGGTTCAGGACATCATCAGAGCCTACGAAAAGGCTTACGAAGAAAAAAATACGGGAAACAGAAAATAAAGATATCATTTTAACGGGAGGATCGGTCATATGAAACTCAAAGTATATATTCGCAACAATCAACGCAAGATCAAGCTCCCCAGCGGACTCAGGCTGCTTGTCAGAAAGTGCTGCCTTGCTGTGCTTGCCTATGAAAAATTCAAGGACGATGCAGAGGTCAGCGTTTCCTTCGTGGACAACGAGGAGATAAGAAAGCTCAACAAGGCTTACAGAGGCCTTGATAAATCTACAGACGTTCTCTCGTTCCCTCTGGGCGAGAACGGCGTTTACGACACCAACTGCGAGACGGGCGCTAAGCTTCTCGGAGATGTGGTCATCTCTATGGAGACCGCCGTTAGACAGGCTTATATTTACGGTCATTCGCTGGACAGGGAGGTAGGCTTCCTTACCGTTCATTCCATGCTCCACCTTTTAGGCTATGACCATGAGACCTCTCCTCTGGATTCCGCTATAATGCGCGAAAAGGAAGAGGAAATACTTACAGAGTTAGGTATCGCAAAGGATACCACATTTACGGACAACTCAAAATGATAAAAAATATTCTGTCTTTTTTCAAGGGCTTTGCTTACGCCTTCAAAGGGATAATTTACTGCATAAAGACCCAGCGGAACATGCGGTTTCACATATGTGCCATGGGTGCGGTCATTTTTCTTTCGGGCTTCTATGAGCTTTCACGGGGCGAATGTGCTCTGCTGTCCCTTGTTTTTGCCTCTGTTATTTCCTCCGAAGCTGTCAATACCGCTATTGAAGCGGCAGTTGATCTGACCTCAAAGGGGGAACGCAGCTTTCTTGCCGAAAAGGCCAAGGACTGCGCAGCAGGGGCTGTTTTGATTTCTGCCGTTTTCGCGGCTGCGGCGGGGATATTCCTGTTCTGGGACACAGAGGTATTTCACAGCATCTATCTGTTTTTTGCGGAAAATCCGCTCTATATCGTCGCAGTGATTTTTTACATCGCATTAAGCATATTTTTTATATTCGGTATCAACAATGAACGAAAGGAATAGAACATGTCATCAAAAACAGTTTTCGTAACTATCGCAGGTCGTCCCAATGCGGGAAAGTCCTCTCTCTTAAATGCGCTTATCGGCGAGAAGATCGCCATGGTAAGCGATAAGCCTCAGACCACAAGAACAAAGATCACAGGAGTTCTCACAAAGGGAGAGCTACAGTATGTATTCATCGACACTCCGGGCATTCAGAAGCCCCGCAACAAGCTGGGCGAGCACATGAACCGGTCAATCCGTGATTCTATGTCGGGCATCGACGCAGCTATATTCGTTTCCGATGTCACAAGAAAGACAAGCGAGGACGAGCTGAAGCTCCTGCAGAGCTTTATGAACGCAAAAACGCCTGTTATCCTTGCACTGAACAAGATAGACCTTATGGAGAACAAGGAAAACATCGCGGTGAAAATAGCCGAATTTTCAAGCCGGTTCGATTTTGCGTCCGTTATCCCTATCAGCGTGCTGGAAAACGACGGGACGGATATCGTCCTCGAAGAAGCGGGAAAATTTGCCGTGGAGGGTCCCCATTATTATCCCGACGATAAATTCACCGACCAGCCCGAACAGGTGCTGGCAGCGGAAATGGTCCGCGAAAAGATACTCCGGCTAATGCACGACGAGATACCTCACGGTATTGCCGTGACCGTCGAAAAAATGTCCGAGAGAGTTACTTCGGGCGGAGAGGATATCCTCGATATCGACGCTGTTGTTTTCTGCGAAAAGGAATCCCACAAGGGCATGATAATCGGCAAAAAGGGCTCTATGCTCAAGGAAATAGGCAGGCTCGCAAGAGAAGACCTCGAAAGCTTCTTCCGCATCAAGGTCAATCTCAAGCTGTGGATAAAGGTCAAGGAGGACTGGCGCAACCGCGAGTTCTTCATCAAGGATTTCGGATTATCAAATAATTCCTCTGATAAATAGTCGGAGCGGTGGAATAATTATAGTACAAGCTCTTTACGGAGGTATGTACTATGACTGATTCATACAAAAATGACTGGGATAAATTTGAACACAGCGGACGGATAGACGATTACCTTGCATATAAGGGAATCAACTGCAAAAGCTTTTCCGGAATAAAGGGTGAGCGCATTAATGATAACCACAAAGGGAATAGTGATTTCCTCCAGAAATGTCAATGAAAATGACAGAAACATTACTATTATAACAGAACAGCTGGGCGTTATTGATATTTTCGCCCGCGGAGCACAAAAGATGACCGCAAGCTCCAACAGCTCCACACAGCTTTTCGCATACTCCGAGTTCTGCTTCAATGAACGGGGAGGCAGATATTTCCTCGAAAGCGCTAAGCCTGTCAGCATATTTTTCGGCATTCGCAGCGATATCGTCAAGGTGGCGCTGGCTTCCTATTTCGCTGAGCTTGTGAAATATGCCGTAATGGCTTTGCAGCCCTCGGAGGAAACTATGCGGCTGCTTTTGAACACTCTCCACTTTCTGTCGGAGGGCACATTCAGCTGCGCTCAGCTGAAAAGCATTTTTGAACTGAGATTTGTCTGCTGCGTGGGACATACTCCGCTGCTGCTGGGCTGTAAGGAATGTCACAAGTACGACGACGACTTCATGTACTTTGTTTACAAGGACGGCTCGCTGCTCTGCGGAGGACATTATTACATCTATTATTCCGCTGTGGGGGAAGAATATTATCCTGTCACGGCGAGGATATCGAGGACTGTCCTCCACGCTATGCGGACTATCTGCCTTACCGATATGAAGAAGGTGTTCTCCTTTAAGATAACGGGGGAATCGCTGGAATCACTGGGCGAAGTCACCGAGACATATCTTCTCAATCAGCTGGACCATCATTTCAAAACACTTGATTTTTATAACGAAGTAAAGGACACAGACACGTAACGAGGTATTTTACAGCTATGAATAAATATTTGAAAACCATTGAATTACATAAGGTCTTGGAAATGCTGGAGGAACAGGCTTCCAACGAAAAGACCAAGGAAATGATACGAAAAACCGAGCCCTTTTCCGATATTGATACGGTAAAAAAGGAGCTTCAGAAAACCGTTGACGCTTTCGACCTGTCGGTCAAGAACGGCACGCCGTCCTTCAGCGGCTTCAAGAACGTGACAGGCTCTCTTCGCAGGGCACAGTCGGGAGCTTCTCTTTCACTTAGAGAGCTGCTCGATATCGCACAGATGCTGCGCCAGATAGACATTCTGTCGGACTGGTACTCCGCCTGCGGTGAGATAGATACGTCGCTGAACTTCTTGTTTGAGTCGCTGACTCCCAATGCTCCGCTCGAAAAGCGGATAACCGACTCTATACTGTCCGAGGACGAGATTGCAGATACCGCAAGCCCCGAGCTTGGCGATATCAGACGGAAGATATCCCGCGCGGGACTTAAGATAAGAGACAGTCTCGACAAGATGATAAAGTCCTCGGAGGTACAGAAATCCCTACAGGAAAACATCATCACAATGCGCGACGGACGATTTGTTCTTCCCGTAAAATCGGAGCACAAGGGAACTGTTCCGGGAATCGTTCACGCATCCTCCGCCAGCGGCTCCACGCTGTTTATCGAGCCTATCGCAGTGGTTGAGGCAAACAACGATATCCAGATACTCAAGGACAGGGAAAAAGAGGAAATCGAACGCATTATCGCAGAAATGTCCGCAGAGTGCGGCAGATGCGCAGAATCTGTTATCGCAGATTATGATACCTGCGCGGAGATAAATCTCTATTTTGCAAAGGCGAATCTGGGCGCTAAAATGAAGGCATCCGTTCCCGAAATTTCCGACGACGGAAAGATAGACCTGAAAAAGGCGCGCCACCCGCTGATAGACCCCGCAAAGGTCGTACCTGTGGATATGAAGCTTGGATATGATTTTGATACGCTCATCATTACGGGACCCAATACCGGCGGTAAGACTGTACTTCTGAAAACCACGGGACTTCTTACGGCCATGGCAATGTGCGGGCTTATGATACCTGCAGGCGACGGAAGTCACGTTTCCGTGTTTGACAACATCTTAGTCGATATCGGCGATATGCAGAGCATTGAAAACGAGTTGTCCACGTTCTCGTCGCATATCAGCAACATGGTAGAAATTTGTAACAAAGCCGACAGCAGCTCGCTGATACTCCTCGACGAGCTGGGCTCGGGCACAGACCCTGTGGAGGGCGCAGCTCTGGCTGTGGCTATTATAAACAATCTGCGGACATGGAACTGCAGAATGATGGTCACTACTCATTATCAGGAGCTTAAAATGTACGCCGTGGAAACAAAGGGCGTGGAAAACGGTTCCTGCGAGTTTGATGTCAACACGTTCCAGCCCACCTACAAGCTTATCATTGGCTCGCCCGGAAAGTCAAATGCGTTTTACATTTCGTCCCGTCTGGGTATTTCCGAGGATATAATCAAGAATGCCAAGGAACTGGTCTCCGACGAGAATACGCACTTTGAAGAGGTCGTGGCTCAGCTGGAAAGGTCACGTATCGAATATGACAAGCTCAACGAAGAGGCGAGAGCGCTGAAAGCTGAACAGGAACAGCTGAGGGCTGAGCTCGAAAAGGAAAAACAGCGCATTGAGGCAAGCAAGGACTCCGAGTTTGAAAAGGCGCGTATCGAAGCAATGCGTATCGTTGAGAACTGCCGCATGGAATCCGACAAGCTGCTGGACGAGCTGAACAGACTCCGCAAGGAAAAGAACAAGGCTGATTTTGCAGAGGCGGCTTCACAGGCAAAATCCCGCAGCAGGTCTGCTATTGATAAAATGTACAAGGAGGCAAATCCTGTCAGGGGCGCGGACAATTCCGATTATAAGCTTCCTCGTCCTCTGAAAAGAGGGGATTCGGTATTCATTGTGAGCATGAACAAAAACGGCATTGTTGCGGGCGAGCCCGATTCAAGCGGAAACGTTTTCGTTCAGGCAGGAATTATGAAAACCAAGACCACAGTAAGCAATCTGCGGCTGGTCGAGAAGCCTGCTGCTGATAATACTCCGAAAAAAAGAACGCCTGCAGGCAGGAGCGGCATAACTCCGTCGGGCAAAAAGATACAGCGCAGACCCCAGCTGGAGCTTGACATCAGAGGAATGAACGTGGACGAAGGCATAATCGAGACCGACGCATTCATTGACAATGCGGTAATGACTCATGCAGGCATCGTCACGATAATACATGGCAAAGGAACAGGGATCCTGCGCGAAGGCATACAACGTCATCTGAAAAGTCATCCGTCGGTAAAATCCTTCAGAAACGGATTATTCGGCGAAGGCGAAGAAGGCGTTACAATTGTTGAACTGAAATAAAATAGATCCTCCGGGGATATTTTTTGTATTCTCGGAGGATCTTTATTTATAGAGTATATAAAAAATATAGTCGGCAACCATTCCCAAGTTTACCGACTACATACTCTCAAAATTGTTGTTAATGTGGGTGACTTCCACCGCCCACTTTATCACCACCTTGATTATAACAAATAATTATATATTTGTCAAGCAAATAAAATATTACGGACACGGCATTCCCGCAAGAGAACAAATTATGAACAGATCCACAAATGTAAGATTCT
>JBJFHQ010000406.1:0-6020 GCA_051893755.1 Oscillospiraceae bacterium | reverse complement strand
CAGGAATGTGCCGCAGGACCTATCCCGATATAATCCTCACATTTCCAGTATTTCAGATTATGCCTGCACTCCGCTCCCCGCTTTGCAAAATTTGATATCTCATACCGTTCAAAGCCCGCCTTTTCAAGGATATCGCATGTCATCAGATACAGGTCCGCCAGACCGTCTCCGTCGGGGATATTTTCAAGGAGCGAACTATCCGCCGATAAGGGCGTACCCTCCTCCACGGTCAGCATATACGCCGATATATGGCATATGGGCAGCCTTAACAGTCCGTTTATGGTTTCCGTCAGAGTTTCCGCAGTCTGATAGGGCAGACCAAGCATTATATCCGCAGAAATATTATATATCCCCGCAGCGTAAATATCCTCGATGCAGCGCACAGCCTCCGCAGAGCTATGGAGCCGTCCCACCGCAGAAAGCTCCCTGTCGATAAGCGACTGCACTCCCACCGAAATGCGGTTTATCCCTGCGGACCTGTAATCTGCGAATTTCTCCCTGTCCGCAGTTTTCGGATTACATTCCATAGATATCTCCGCATTGTCCGAAAGCTTTATCTCATTTAAAATGCGTCCTATCTGCGAGGGAGAAAGCAGCGTGGGAGTACCTCCGCCGAAATATACGGAATCCGCAGAGGGTGCATACCGCCGCAAATTGCGTATTACGGCGGTTGTGTAAGCCTCTGCGGACTCTTCCGAAAACCTTACGGAATAAAAATCACAGTAGCTGCATTTTCTCAGGCAGAACGGCACGTGAATATAGATCCCGTTCATTTTCGTCCTGTCACTTTAACACAGCCTTGTGGAATACCTTCTTGCCCTTCTTGATGATAACGGGCTCGGAGATGTTCACCTTGGCGTTGGGGTCGGTGAGCTTCTCATCGTTTACGGAGATGCCGCCCTGCTGAACAAGACGTCTGCCCTCGCTTCTGGAGGGAACAAGTCCTGTTTTTGCAAGCAGGTCGAGAATACCTATCTCGCCGTTTTCGGTATCCGCAGCCGCTATTTCGGTGGAGGGCATGTTCTCGGAATCTCCCGAGCCGCCGAAGAGCTGCTTTGCCGCAGCTATGCACTTATCAGCCTCTTCCCTGCCATGTACCAGCTCGGTCAGACTGTACGCAAGACGCTCCTTTGCGGTGTTGAGAGCCGCTCCCTCGAGAGTGCGCTCCATTTCCTCAATTTCCTCAATGGGGATAAAGGTCAGCATCTTCAGACACTTGATAACGTCTGCATCGTCAACATTTCTCCAGTACTGGTAAAAATCGTAGGGAGTGGTCTTTTCGGGGTCAAGCCATACAGCGCCGCTGACAGTCTTGCCCATTTTCTTGCCCTCGGAGTTGAGCAGCAGATTGATAGTCATAGCATGAGCGTCCTTGCCCAGCTTCTTGCGGATAAGCTCGGTGCCGCCCAGCATGTTTGCCCACTGGTCGTCGCCTCCGAACTGCATATTGCAGCCGTACTTTTGAAACAGCATATAGAAATCGTAGCTCTGCATTATCATGTAGTTGAATTCGAGGAAGGTAAGTCCTCTTTCCATTCTCTGCTTGTAGCACTCAAAGGTCAACATCTTGTTGACGGAGAAGCATGCGCCCACCTCGCGGAGGACCTCGATGTAATTCAGGTCAAGGAGCCAGTCTGCGTTGTTGACGATGATAGCCTTGTCATCGGAAAAGTCGATGAAGCGGGACATCTGCTTCTTGAAGCATTCAACGTTGTGAGCAATGGTCTCCTTTGTCATCATCTTGCGCATATCGGTCTTGCCGGAGGGGTCGCCTATCATAGCGGTGCCTCCGCCGATAAGGACGATTGGCTTGTTGCCTGCCATCTGTAAGCGCTTCATAAGACAAAGCGCCATGAAGTGACCTACATGCAGGCTGTCCGCGGTGGGGTCAAAGCCGATGTAGAAGGTAGCCTTGCCCTCGTTTACCATTTTGCTGATCTGAGCCTCGTCGGTGACCTGTGCAATAAGACCTCTTCTTACTAATTCTTCGTATACAGTCATTATTTTTTCCTCCAAAATTTTTTATATCAGCTTGCTTGTGTGCAAACGGTTTTACATTATTAAGAACATCTTATGCATAAGCGATGAAATCGTCGGGCGATCTCATTGTTATCACGACCTTTCAATAAAAGTCTTTACTTTTTGTTTTTACTCTTTTTTACAGTTGAAAATGCTAAAACGGGAAGCGATACTAAATCGATCACCCCTAATGCTCTTACTATAAAATCAGGCAGCTCTATCGCAGCAATATTAGCTCCTGCCAGAATAATTGTTGCGATACCAATTAAAATCAAACTTATTGACCACATTATATTGATCAGCTTTGGATCCATTTTTGTACCTCCATAAATTCCGATCCGCCGAAAACTATGCCTATCATCAAAAATCAGAAAAACGAAAGCTGCATATCCCCGTACCCCATTTTGTACGAGGAAACTATATCACGCATTTTATATAGTATGCCCAGCTTTTCACATTCCTCCGCAAAGCGCTGATACAGCCTTTTCGCATCGGGAGATGTACAGCCGTAGCGTTCGCCGTAGTATGTCCTGTACCTGTCGGACATTCCGGGGAAAAGCTCGTCCAGCCTGTCATAAAAATAGTCCCGCTGATTTGCCCGCAGAGTCACCCCGAACATGGGATATACCGCCCTCACTCCGCATTCCTTGGCAGTCCGCACAATGCGCAGGATATTGTCCTCGTTATCCTCGATAAATGGCAGCACGGGAGTCATTGTTATCCCCGTGAATATCCCCCTCTGTGACAGCTCGGCAAGAGCCTCGAATCTTTCGGAAGAGCGGGAAACGTTAGGCTCTATCATACCGCAGAGCTTATCATCGGCGGAAGTTATGGTCATAAGACACAGCACGGGAGAATGTTCCGAAATATCGGCATAGATATCCGCGTCACGGGCGATAAGCGCAGATTTTGTTATCATCACCGACCCGAAATTGTACGCGTCAATGAGCATGAGCGCCTTTTGTGTGATACACTCTTCCCTTTCAAAGGGATTGTACGGGTCGCTCATAGCACCGGTCCCGATAACGCCGCTGCGGACCTTTCGCCGAAGCTCGTCACGGAGAAGCTCGATGCAGTTTTCCTTGACCCTGACGGTATCGAAATCCTCCACATGATAGCAGTCGCTGCGGCTGTCGCAGTAAATACAGCCGTGACAGCAGCCCCTGTAAAGATTCATATTATAGTCGCAGCCGAACCACTCCGAGCCGCCGCCCTTTTGCAGGATAGTTTTTGCGCTTATCGTCTGCCTAAAGTCCTCCGTCAAAAACAAAAAGTCCTCCGACAAAGCTTGTCAGAGGACGAATCATCGTGGTACCACCTCAGTTTATTACCTGCATAGGTGCAGATAACCTCAAAGGACTTAACGCGTCCAAACGAAAAACGCTAATAAGCAAAAGCCGTTCACATTTTCTGCTCGGGAATGTATATTACGGGAGCATGCGCTTTCTCGCACCGTCCGAAAGCTCTCTGAAGCCGCCTGTCCGCTTTTCTTTCCGTCGCCGCATTTAGATTATTCGGTTTCTGTTTTTCATACTACCATACTTTCTTTGATTTGTCAAGTAGTTTTCGTGGATTTATGATATCCGCTCAGACCTCGTCGGAATAATTAACGATCTCGAGCTCACCGTCGTTAGTCAGAAAAACTGCACAGTCATCAAACAATGAATAGTCCGCAAATCCTTCCGGAAAGTAAGTTTTCCTGTCATCGCCGATACAGATATGAAATTCTCTGTTTTTGTCAGAATCAAGTGAAATATACACTATTCCTCCATTTACCTCCATATAACTAATGGCAGAAAGTTCAGTTTCCTTTCTGTTATCCGGAGTTTCGAGATCAAAGTGTCCGATCATATCCTCATTACTGTAATAAAATATTTCGTCCCTTATTTCACTGCATGAAGAATCTGAAATTTCAAAGCTGTACATATCCGTTGTATCGTATCCGTTTATTCCGACTATGCAATATTCTCCCGTATCCTCCATACGAATATTTATGGGTTCACCGTCAAATTCGCTTTCATCCCACACTTCATTAACTACTTTATATCCAAAGCAAATGTTATTATCCCGGATCCCTATATATTTTGCGGAATAACTGTTATATGCATTGCCGAAGGTCATTATATATCGTGCTTCCGTGCCGTCGGTACTCATTGCATAAAGCTTGTAATCGTTCCGAACTTCCTCGTGATCGCTGTGCCCTGTAACATAATAGAGCATGTCACCTGCTGCAGCGAGATCGGTTATCCAATTATCATCTTCTTCAAACAGGACCTGTTCTTCTCCGCTGATAATATTTACTTTTTTCAGTTCTCCGCTTTCGCAGTTCAAATAATAAATATCATTTCCTATAACATTTATGTATTCAGCATAATCGTCGTTTATCTTTTCAAGCCCCGTACCATCTTTTTTTATTTTGCTCAGAGTATACTTAATTCCGACTTCATCATAATAACCGCAATGTCCGGATGAAAAATAAATCCATTCTCCCTGCTCTGCGGCAAACGAGCTGTTAGGCTGTCTGCCAACATAGTTACATGTATAAATACTCACCGCCGCAGACGGTCTTCCGAGCTTTCCGTCCGAAAGCTTCGGAACTATTTTATATGTATACTTAGTATTCGGCTCAAGATTTTTGCTCCTGCAGGACGTTCCCTTTACTTCGGCTTTTCTCTCATACTTGCCGCTTTCCTCATTCCGAAGGAAAATCATGTACGACTCAGCGCCGTCCACCTTTGTCCATTTCAGCCTGTTTGAGGTGCTGTCAATATTCGATACCGTCAGCACAGGTGCAGCTGCAGCCGCCGAAACGCTTACGGGACAAACGCATATCAGAATGAACAGGACCGCTGCCGACAGTGATATAATTAGTTTTTTCATTTTCAGTCACTCCCCAAAAATCTTAGCATCACTTCCGCTCAGTCTTTTTCTTCTTCCCGTAAAAGATGATCTCCTTAACATCGATATCCCTCATAGTAAGCTCATAAGTCAGCACGATAGCCGCAGGCTCGGTCAGCTGTATCAGCAGCAGTCCGAACATTCCTCCCCATGTGAGATATTCAAGAGTTCTGCCGTCGGTTATCATAGCTATCCAAGGCAGCGTGTGCAGATTTAACAGGATATAATAGTTAAATCCGTTTTGTCCGAGGATAGTCCCGTCGAATACGCCAAGCTTTACCAGAAACAGCATTATATACATTATATATCCGAATATAGGCACCAGCAGCGCCAGCTTCAACGACATTTTCTTATCCTGTTCCATGCCGTGGAATTTTATCAGCTCACGGTCTCGGCGGGCGGCATTGTATGCGAAATTGAAAAACAGTCCGTCTACAACGATAAGAGCTGCGATACCAAGCAAAAACTTAACGATCAAAAAATCGGAAGCCATTGCCATCATTACCGTGACAAGCCATAAATTCATAACGAATCCTATAATATAGTACATCCAGCCCTTAAGTGTGCGTTTGATAAATGATTCGGGCTTTGTTCCTGAGTAGTTGTTCATTAGCTTTTCCTTTCCGTTAAATAAATGTTACGATATCGGCATATCTCCGACAATACTTATACTATAACACATTTATTAGCTTTTTGCAATGTATTTTCCTTTAATATTTATTTTCGGTGTGGAATAATAATCATGGGAGGATTCCCGACAAAAGAGAAAGGAGTATACCATCCATGAAACAGTCAAATCTTGAAAACTCACTGTATCAGAACGCTGCCATGGGCACCTATGCCATACGGCAGGTGCTTCCCAAGGTATCCGACGGCGAGCTGAAAAAGGAGCTCAACAAGCAGCTGAACATGTATCATAACGAATCAAACGCAGTGGCAAGCAGCATGCGCGGAAACAGCAATGTCCCCCAGCGGCTGCCCGTAATGAAGCGTGCCATGTCAAAGGCAGGCATCGCCTTCGAGCTTGCACGTGACAACAGCTCCGAGCATATCGCCGAGATGATGATACAGGGCACCAACATGGGCATCATCGACATCAACAA
>JBJFHQ010000405.1:0-6036 GCA_051893755.1 Oscillospiraceae bacterium | reverse complement strand
TACACGCACTTGCTTTGCGATAGACAAATATGGCGAGTCAACATATATCAATATCGAGAACAGCTCAAGCATCGAAGACCTTGACAAGGTAAGAGAGCAGCTTGGAAACAAGTTCGACGGGCTTAACAAGTCCCTTAAGAAGGTTGATGAGCGTACACGTGAAGTGATGGGTCAGACTTCATTCTTTGATAATGAGCGCATTTCATAACAGGAGGTGAGAGAATGTACAAGGTAATCGACACATACGAAGGCTTTGAGGACATTATCGGAACGTTTGACACTTTCGATGAAGCCAGAGCAGCCGCAAAACAGCACTGCGAAGATACTGACGGCGAGTGTCAGGTCAGCATTTTCGCAAAGACAAGGAAAGGATATAAGGTGGTAATATGACTAAGCAGCAGACAGAGAGCACAAGACCCGTAAACATCAAGCAGGAGCCTTCCGTTGATGCTCTTGCCGATACGATTGCAAGGATCATCAGAGCAATGGAGCAGGGTGTGAAGATTCAGAAGGAGGCAGAGGCAGAATGACCGATACAGAATTTCTGGACAGGATTCCCAAGGGAACGAGAGAACCCACAGACAAAGAATTTGAGAAGATTCAGTTTGTCTACAACTACCATCCGTCAATCAACTCTGTTAATGGCAAAGACCAGATCGCTATGCTCTACAGCACTTTTGGTATGCGCATTATCTGCGATATGTATGATACCGCCAAGAGAGCGCAGGCGCTTTATGACGAGCGGATGAAGCTAAAAGCAAAGCTCCGGGAAGTTGAGCGCGCAGAAGAAGAGCTTGCAATGCTGTGACTTGAAAGGAGGTCTATACAAAATGCTCAAGTTCATCTACGAGATCCTTTACCGCAAGATCGGTGACGAACTGACCATACATACAGCGGAAGTCATAAGCCGTAACAGCATTGCGGCAGAAGAGGAATTTAAGGCTTGCCCGCTGTTCAAGGGCTGCGAGATCATTGATACCAACATGATCGGAGCGTGCAGGTAATGAACAGCAGATGTAAGTCATGCAGATACAGCTTTTACAGTGATATTGTTAAAGCTCACTGCTGTCAGTATATCGTTATCGAGCACGAACCGAGGGGCTGTCCCCCCGGTGAAAAATGCACTCGATATGAAAGTGCTGTCAGCACTTTCGATAAAAAAGTCAGAAAGGATGTATATAAACCAATGGCAAAGCTTACAGAGGAAACCAAAAGAGAAATAGTTCAGCTCGCAATGACGGGCACTATGACCCACAAGGCAATCGCAGAAAAATTCGGCATAGGAAAGAGTACAGTGTGGTATCTTGTTGACCAGTTCAAGAAGAGCGGTGAGACTGCTCTTTCGGGAGAGACAGAGGTGGAGACAGAAAAAGAGCCTGAAACGGCGGCAACCGTAACAGGCTCTGAGCAGGAAAATTGTGACGATATTCCTGCCACTATTGTAACACCTTCCGAGGAAAATGTCAAGCCCCTGCATTCATATTCTCCCCTTGCTGCCGATGCGGTGTGGAAGAAGATAGAGAATCTGAGGGAAGAGGTTGATGAGCTTATGAATAAGGAATCATCCTGGGAAGAAACTATCAAGGCTATCGAGGAAACAATCCGCAGCATCGATGAGCAGCTTATGTTTGTGGAAGCACAGATTGACTCGCTGCTTGCGGATTATGAGGCTATGGTAGGAGGTGCGGCTGTATGACATCACCATATGAAATCACCAGGAAATTTATTGATACTGTTCTCAGAAAAGGAGATGTAACCCCGATAGTCGTCAATTACATGCAGGAACTGCTGATTGATATGGGCAACAGGTACAGTATGACAGATATTACGATGCATATTGTTGCTGCAGCGTTTAAAATGCACTCGGATTTGCTTTATTCAAGGCTTGATGAAAATGGAAAACGTGCTTGCGATGAAATTATTGCTAATAGTAAGACCGCTGTTCAGGAAATCAAGATCCCTATAGTGTATAAGAACGGAGGGAAGGAATGAACCTCCGAATTACCGCCGATACTCCACGTAAACAACATTATCGTGAAGTATATCATTGGTATGTTACACATGGTATATGTACAAATTGTCACTCTGATGATATATACCGAGAAAGAAGTTCATCATTATGTTTGACATGTTTAATGGACCAGAGAGAGAAAAGACACAACTATTACAGAGAACAAATGACCACAGAGCAGAAATACAAGCTCTATCTTCATAACAAAAGGCGTGAAGATCTGCTCAGGGCTTTTGGCGTGTGTATTAGCTGCCAAAAAAGAGATGCTGTTCCCGGAAAAACAAAATGCAACATCTGTATCGCTAAAAAAAGAGCCTATAGCGAAAAGAAACGCAGAGAAAAGGGCATTGTTCCAATTAGTTTTATGTCTCCCACTATATGCAGTAGATGTAAAAAGACAAAACCAGATAACGGCAGCAAACTTTGCCCAAAGTGCTATGCTGATGCTCTGAAAGCATTAGAAAAGGCTCACCGCTGTCAAAGCAATAAAGATCATATTTTGTACGCCGACAATAAAATAGCTTTAAGGAGGTATGACTCCGTATGAAATGCGATGATAAATCTTCTCCCGGCATTGAAGCACTTGACCTAAATGTAAGGGCATTTAATGCTCTGAAGCGTGCAGGGATAAACACTATTGCTGATATAGAAAATCATGCAGAAACGCTTGATAACTTAATTCCTTTCAAATATTATAAGGAAGTTATGGACAAGCTTTCGGAATACAAAGGAATTCCTACAATCGGAAGCTGGGTCGAAAAAGATATGCTCGGCGATGAACTGACATTTGAGGAAATCACAAATATGGTCGGTGAGCTTATCGTTATGGATATGAGCACCGAGTCCCACGAATGGTACAAGGTTGAAAGAGTCGAAGCAATTATAGACGGCGATGACGGGAAGCGCCATTTAAGAATATATGACGGTTCAAAACAGCGTGGCATGGTGAATGAGATATTTTTCGACAAAGACGGTCACAGACCTGAGAGAGCTTGGCGGTTAAAAACTAATACGCCTGTCTCCCTCCCCGCCCCCGCTCAGACCGAGACTGCTGTGGCTGCGTTTGATTACTCAGAGCTTGATGCGGATACGGCTCACAGCCTCAAGGAATGTGAGACAGTTATCAGAACAGAGACAGCAGGATATTTTACGATCCTGGGCACAAAGTTCAAGGAAGCTCAGGAGCTGCTTGCAAATCATTCTTCGGGAACCTTCGAGCAGTGGTATACGGCAATGGGCTTCAAGCGGCAGACGGTTTACAACCTTATCCAGCGTTTCGAGTTCAGCAGTTCTCCAACAATTGGAGGACGTGAAGAGGCTTTTGAGGCATTGCCGCTTACCCTCTCTTATGAGATAAGCAAGCCCGCCGCTCCTGCCGAGCTTGTGGACAAGGTTCTGGACGGGGATATAACCACCAATGCCGAGTATCGGAGGATTAAAGCAGAGCTTGAAGAAGCAGAGAAACGTGCTGAAAGTGCTGAAAGCAGTGCGAAAAAGCTCCATACTGAGCTAAATCTCACCAAAGATAATTTGTTAAACGTAGAGATGAACTACAAGGAGCAAGAAAAGCTTCGCAAAGAAACAGACGATGAAAATATTGCTCTTCAGCTCAAAATCAAGGAGCTTGAATCCCGTCCCGTTGAAGCGACTTTCACCGACAATTCCGAAGAGCTTGAAGAAAAGGACAAGGAGATCTCCGAGCTTAAAGAAGAGATCGAACGTCTTTCGGACAGAAATGTCAAGGTATTTACCATACGGCTTACGATTGATGAATATGAAAAACTTTTCGGCATTGTCAAGGAAAGCAATGATTTTGTTTTGATGGAAGCTGTCAAAAAAGCACAGATTATCAGATTGTAAGGAGGAAATCATACCATGATAAAAATCAACAGTCTTGAGCTTGATGATGTCAAGCGCATTAGAGCCGTAAAGCTTGAGCCGTCCGAAAACGGACTTACAATTATCGGAGGAAAAAACAACCAGGGCAAGACCTCGGTGCTTGACGCTATTGCCTGGGCATTGGGCGGTGATAAATTCCGCCCCTCAGGAGCAGTGCGTGAGGGGTCAACAGTTCCCCCGCACCTCAAGGTCAAGCTCAGCAATGGCATAATCGTTGAACGCTGCGGCAAAAACAGCGACCTCAAGGTTACCGATGAAACAGGTAAAAGAGGCGGACAGCAGCTTCTGAATGCCTTCATCAGCTCCTTTGCGCTCGATCTTCCGAAGTTCATGGAGTCGTCCTCAAAGGACAAAGCGACCGTTCTTTTGCAGATAATCGGTGTGGGAGACAAGCTGTTCGAGTATGACAGAGAGGAAAGCAAGCTGTATAACCGCAGGCTGGAAATCGGTCGTATCGCAGAGCAGAAAGCCAAATATGCCGCAGAGCTTCCCGAATATGAAGGCATTCCGAAAGAACCTGTGTCCGCCTCCGAGCTTATCAGGCAGCAGCAGGAGATACTTGCAAGGAACGGAGAAAATCAGCGCAAGCGTGACAGGGCTGAACAGCTGAAAGCAACATATTCCAATATCTCAAGCAGGATCGAAATGCTCCGCTCTCAGCTTTCGGAGCTGGAGAAACAGCAGTCGGATATTGCCGAGGATATGAGGATCGCTGAGCTGTCGGCTGCTGAGCTTCATGATGAAAGCACAGAGGAACTCGAGAACAATATCCGCAACATTGAAGCTATCAACATAAAAATCCGCAGCAACCTTGACAAAGAAAAGGCTGAAATGGACGCTAAGCAGTACAAGGACGAGTATGACTCTCTCACAGGAATGATCGAGAATATCCGAAGCGAACGCAAGAAGCTCCTTGACAATGCTCCTCTTCCTCTTCCCGGGCTTTCGGTAGAAAATGGTGAGCTTACATATAACGGGGCAAAATGGGACTGCATGAGTGCTTCCGAACAGCTCAGGGTTTCGGCCGCAATTGTCCGCAAGCTCAATCCCGAATGTGGTTTTGTACTGATGGACAAGCTGGAGCAGATGGATATTGACACTCTCAATGAGTTCGGAAAGTGGCTTGAAGCAGAGGGCTTGCAGGCAATTGCCACAAGAGTTTCCACAGGCGGAGAGTGCAGTATCATTATCGAGGACGGATATGTCAAAGGGGAAGGTTATGAGTCTCCCCAGGAAACAAATAAAACATGGAAGGCAGGTACATTCTGATGAAGGAAGATAAACTCATATTCAAAAGCACCTCAAAGGAATTTCCCGAGGACGGCTTTACCAACTGCAAGATCTCGAACAGCTCCTATGTAAAAATCCTTGCGCTTAAGAGTGCAACCAACAAGCCTGCACAGGATATCTTCAATGAGCTTATCGAGTATGCTCTTGAAAATTCTATGGTAGAAAAATTTGACGGAACAAGGGTCAAGGTTTCCGACATCATAAATCTGGTAGTGTAAAGGAGAACATCAGCTATGAATGTAAAAATATCGAGCGGCATTGTCCGCAAAAGGCAGAAGGTAGTAATTTACGGTCCCGAGGGTGTGGGCAAGTCAACTCTTGCCGCAAATTTTCCCAAGCCTCTTTTTATTGACACAGAGGGCAGCACAGGAAACCTTAATGTCAATCGCTTCGAGGACAAGCCTACATCATGGACTATGCTCATAAATTACATTGAGTATGTAAAGAGTAATCCTCAGATATGCGATACACTTGTAATTGACACAATGGACTGGGCTGAGCGGCTCTGCGTTGAAGATGTACTGAACACTCATGGTAAGAAAGGCATTGAGGATTTCGGTTACGGAAACGGTTGGGTTTATGTGGCAGAAGCAATAGGACGCTTTTTGAATCTCCTGCAGGAGCTTATTGACAAGGATATCTGCAATGTAGTTCTTAACTGTCATTCCCATCTCAAGAAGTTTGAACAGCCCGAAGAAACAGGCTCATATGACCGCTATGAGCTGAAGCTCGGCAAGAAAACAGGATCCCAGACTGCTCCGCTTGTGAAGGAATGGGCTGATATGATACTTTTCTGCAATTACGAGACCTATGCTGTTGCTGCGGATAAGGACGGC
>JBJFHQ010000404.1:0-6041 GCA_051893755.1 Oscillospiraceae bacterium | reverse complement strand
CTCGTCCTCGCCGAAGTTAAAATCTGTAACAGAGAGGGATTATGTACCGTCACCTGTGATCTGAGCATCTGTGAACACGCCGCCCTTACTGATAGCAGTAGCGCCGTCCCAGCCTGTGATCTGATCGAAGTAAACCATTCCGTCATCGCCTGTTACGCCCTGACCGTAGGAAGGCTCGTTCCATGCGTTTCTGAACGAAAAGCTTGCAGACTGAACGCCGATATAAGCGTTATATGCAGTTTCCTCTGCGGAAGAAGGAACAGCTGCAACGGATGCTGCAACAGCAGCTGCTGCGGCAATGCTTAAAAGCTTTGATGTTTTCATGAAAAAACACTCCTTAAATTCAAAAATACTTTGATATCCATAACTGCATATATGCATCCTTGCCTATAATAAAGAATACAATACGCCTTTATTTGATTACAATTCTACTACAATTTTGTTAAAATGTCAATTGTCATTTCATACAAATACTAAAACGTTTTCATCACATTTCGTACAAAAAATACCGTAAAACCAAGTGTTTTACTCTTCCGATGAGAATATTTCCGAAGAAATACTATTATAATATTCTCTGAGGACAGTCTTATAAAAAAAATTGGATTTTTTTCAAAAAACTCTTGACAAATGAAAATTAATGTTGTATAATAAAAAAGCTGATTGAATATCGGCACTAAAAAATAAAGCAGAACGCTTCGTTCTCACCGTATCGGAAATGACTGTATACGGTCAATACCTTTAGACATGGCTTTCCTTCGGGGCAGTGTGTTTATTCGTATCGGCGAGGCAGTTTGCTTTGTCGGTTTTTTTATTTATTAATGTGAATTTGGGGGTGCTCGCCATAGCAAACAAGGATAGCAAGGAACTGCAGATCAACGAAGAGATCCGTGATAAGGAGATCAGAGTTATCGGCTCGGACGGAGCTCAGCTCGGACTTATGTCCGCTAAGGAGGCTCAGAAGCTGGCAGCAGAAAAGGATCTTGACTTAGTTAAGATAGCACCGCAGGCCGTTCCGCCTGTGTGCAGGATCATGGACTACGGCAAGTATTGCTTTGAACAGCAGAAACGGGAAAAGGAAGCTAAGAAGAATCAGAAGGTCGTTGAGATCAAGGAGATCAGAATGTTCTCCTCTATCGATACTCACGATTTCGAGACCAAGGTCAATCAGGCAATGAAATTCCTGAAGGGCGGCGACAAGATCAAGGTGTCCGTCCGTTTCCGCAGACGTGCAATTGCTCATCCGGAGTTAGGCGAGGAGCTTCTTGAACAGTTCAAGGATGCCTGCTCAGAAGCAGGTGTGGTTGAAAAGCCCATCAAAATGGAGGGAAGAGCATATGTTATGTTCATCTCCCCAAAGCCGGGAAATAACAAGTAATCATTCTCAATTTCCGCAAAATCAAAGGAGGATATATCATGCCAAAGCAAAAGTCACATTCAGGCGCTAAGAAGCGTTTCAAGGTAACAAAATCAGGTGTCGTTAAGTACCAGAAGACCAACAAGAGACACAGACTGACACAGAAGGACCACAAGCGCAAGAGAATCGCAAGAAATATGGGCATCTGCGGCAGCGCAAATGCACCCACAATCAAGAAGCTTCTCCCTTATAAGTAATTCGGGGCTTTTTGTAAAAACATTTCGTAAGATACTTAACATGGAGGTAAAATAAAATGGCTCGTATTAAGGGTGCACTTGCTACTCGCAAGAGAAGAAATAAAACTTTAAAGCTCGCTAAGGGCTACTGGGGCGCAAAGAGCAAGCATTTCAAGATGGCTAAGGAAGCCGTTATGAAATCCGGCAACTACGCTTATATCGGCAGACGTCAGAAGAAGCGTGATTTCAGACAGCTCTGGATCACAAGAATTTCCGCAGCATGCAAAATGAACGGAATGAACTATTCCACTTTTATGAACGGTCTCAAGAAGGCAGGCATCACTCTCAACAGAAAGATGCTCTCCGAGATCGCTATCAACGATGCAGCAGGCTTTACTGCTCTTACCGAAAAGGCAAAGGCTGCTCTTTAATCAGGATTTCCTTTTAAAAGTCAGAAGTAATTTTACTTCTGACTTTTGTTGTAAAAGTACATTTAACGGAGTGAACCTGTTATGACAAATATATCTTCCCGCTCAAACGATAACATCAAGCTTTTCCGAAAGCTCTCCGAACAGCGCAGGGAACGCACCGAAAAGAGACTCTTCACGTTGGAGGGAGTACGTCTCGTTGCAGACGCTGCCGCTGAAAACGCCGGTTTTCACAGCATTTTCGCAACAAAAGCCTGCCTCGAAAAATATAGCAGCGCGCTCTCCCCTGTTCTTGATAATTTCAGCGGAAGGCTTTTTATCATCACGGACGAGATCGCGGATCATATCGCCGAAACAAGGGATTCTCAGGGGATATTCGCAATATGCAGGATACCCGAGGAAAAGTCTCTTTCGGATATCGTTTCCTGCGGGGGAAAATATATTATGCTCTCCGACGTAAGAGACCCCGGAAATATGGGAACAATTATACGAACTGCAGACGCTGTTGGAATAGACGCGGTCATATGCTGCGGCTGCTGCGATATATATAATCCCAAGGTCACCCGCTCCGCCATGGGCAGTCTTATGCGGATGAATATCGCCGTGACCGACGAGGACAGTGCTTTTGCTGCATTCAGGGCTGCGGATATCACCACATTTGCCGCAGTAGTGAACAGCTCAGCAGAAAAGCTCACTGAATGTGATTTTTCCGACGGCGCAGCTGTGCTTATCGGAAATGAAGGAAACGGTCTTTCCGCAGAGACCGCCGACAAATGCGATATCAAAATGACTATCCCCATGAAGGGACGCGCAAACTCTCTTAACGCTGCTATGGCAGCAGGAATCATTCTTTGGGAACTATCAAAGTAACGGAGGGATATTTTTGGAACGCGAGGTCACAAATGAACTTATCTGGAGCATCTGGCTTACACAGGTGTTCGGATATGCAAGTCCTGTTATTAATTATCTTCTCGACAGATTCAAATCCGCAGAAGCTGCTCACGACGCTCTTATCGAACAGCCCGATATAAGTCTTGGCGCCGATTTCCGCAGACATTATAATAATATTTTCAAATTCAATTCGGAATCCGCAGAAAAAATTATCGACGAGTGCATAAAAAGCGATATCGGCATCGTTCTGAAAAGTGACAGCAATTACCCCCTGTCTCTTCTGAATATTGACAATCCCCCTTCCGTACTTTATTATAAGGGCGATATCTCGGATATAAATGACAGCCTCCTTATCGCAATGGTCGGGACCCGAAACCCCTCCCCTTACAGCATACATACCGCAAAGGCCATATCACGTGGGCTCTGCCGCTGCGAGATAAGTATTGTCAGCGGCTTTGCTGTGGGAATTGACATCATCTCCCAGCTTTCCGCAGTTTCCGCGGGCGGAAAAACATACGCAGTCATGGGCTGCGGTCTCAATTACAACTACCCCAAGGAAAATTTCCAGTACAGAAACAGGATAACCGAACACGGCGCATTTATCAGCGAATATCCGCCCTCGTTCACGCCGTCAAGGATAACCTTTCCGCCAAGAAACCGCATAATTTCGGGACTTGCCGCTGCGACTGCAGTTATTGAAGCAGGTCAGAAGAGCGGCTCACTTATCACTGCAAACCACTGCAACAATCAGAATAAGCCGCTGTTCGTTGTTCCACCCGGAGATATCTTTGATCTGCGGTACGGCGGCAATGTGACCCTTATCCGCGACGGGGCAATACCGCTCATGAGTCCCCGCGATATCGTATATGAATTCTATCCCGAATACGAGGACATGCTCTCCGAGGAAGCACGGGAGCTGCTGATATCGGGGGATTTTATCAACACAGAGGTCTATAAGAGGACCGGTATGGGACCCGGTCGGCGCAGATTTTCGGAGGATATTTATGCGCCTATGCCGCCGCTGCCCGAAACTGTACATAAAAAGCCGCGCAAAAAGCCGTCGGAGAAGCCTCAGCCCGCAAGCTCGGCGGCTGATGAAGTCACTCTTCCCGACATTTCGGACAAGCCCGCTTCAAAAGAGGAAAACGCCGCATACACCGATAAGGAATTTGTGGGGCATACCTATGATCTGTCGGCGTTGCCCGAAAAACAGCGCATCGCCGCAGAGGTGATCCTTAACATGGGCAGACCCGTCATCGCCGACGAGATAGCTGCCGAATCGGGAATGACTATCACAGATACACTCTCTCTGTTAACAGACATGGAGCTTGACGGAGTTATTTCCTGCACCGCAGGCGGAGCTTATATTGTAAATTAAATTTAGCAGGTCATCTGCTGAAAACGGTCGGAATTTATACTATATTTAATATTGACATTTCCGTTCGTTTATGCTAAAATGCAAAATATATGAATATGTGAATTATTCTATACTATATTATATAATAATATATACGATCACAATGACAAGGAGTAATGTTAATGTCAAAGCTTGTTATATTAGAGTCACCGGGAAAGGTAAAAACTGTTCAGAAATATCTGGGCAGCGATTATAAGGTCGTGGCGTCCATGGGACATATCAGAGATCTGCCCAAATCAAAGATGAGCATTGATTTTGAACACGACTTCCGCCCCGAATACGTTGAAATGAAGGATAAGGCGGATATTATAAAGAATCTTAAGGAAGAGGCTTCCAAAGCGGACGAAGTATTCCTCGCAACGGACCCTGACCGCGAGGGCGAGGCTATCTCATGGCACTTGGCTTACATTCTGGATCTTCCGCTGGACGCAAAGGACAGGGTCACCTTCAACGAGATCACTAAAACAGGCGTTGAGGCAGGCATGAAGTCTCCACGCAGCATTGATCTTAATCTGGTGAATGCTCAGCAGGCAAGACGTCTCCTTGACCGTATCGTGGGCTATAAGCTGTCCCCGTTCCTCTGGAAAAAGGTCCGCAGAGGTCTTTCCGCAGGACGTGTTCAGTCGGTGGCTGTCAGAATGATAGTTGACCGCGAACGTCAGATACAGAACTTCAAGCCCGAGGAATACTGGTCTATCGAAGCGAAAATGACCGCTCCGTCCTCTAAAAAGCAGTTTGAAGCCGTATTTACGGGAATGGACGGGGAAAAGACCGTGCTTCACTCCGAAGAAGAGACAAACGCTGTGCTCAAACGCCTTGAAGGCGCGGAGTATACCGTTTCAGATATAAAGAAATCCGTCAGAAGAAAGTCCCCCGCTCCGCCGTTCACTACATCTACACTCCAGCAGGAAGCCTCCAAAAAGCTGGGCTTCCAGACCGCAAAGACTATGAAGACCGCACAGTCCTTATACGAGGGCGTCGATATCGAGGGAATGGGCGCTGTGGGTCTTATCACCTACATGAGAACAGACAGCCTGCGTATCTCCGACGAGGCGAGAAACGCAGCCTACAAGTATATCGGCGATGTTTACGGAAAGAGCTATATCCCCGCTTCTCCGAAGATATACAAGTCCAAAGCAAATGCTCAGGACGCTCACGAAGCTATCCGTCCCTCTACTCCGTCCATAACTCCCGACAGCATCAAGGGAAGCCTTACCACTGAGCAGTATAAGCTCTACAAGCTTATCTGGGAGAGATTTATCGCAAGCCAGATGTCCAATGCACTGCTTGACACCGTTTCGGTGGATATCACCGCCAACGGCTGCAGCTTCAAGGCAACGGGCTTCTCGGTGAAGTTCGACGGCTTTACCGTGCTCTACGAGGAAAGCAAGGACGACGAGGAAAACAAGGTCCTCCCCAAGATCGAAAAGGGAGATACTCTAAAGCTGAAAAATATCGAGGGAAAGCAGCATTTCACACAGCCTCCCGCAAGATATACCGAGGCCTCCTTTATCAAGGCTCTTGAAGAAAACGGCATCGGCAGACCGTCCACCTATGCTCCTACAATTTCCACGATAATCAATCGTCTTTACGTGGAGCGTGACGGAAAACAGCTCAAGCCTACCGCTCTGGGCGAGGTCACTACCGACCTGATGAAAAACTGCTTCAAGAAAATAGTTGACACCAAATTCACTGCCGAAATGGAAAGCGACCTC
>JBJFHQ010000403.1:0-6042 GCA_051893755.1 Oscillospiraceae bacterium | reverse complement strand
CTTTTCAAGGGTATTGCAGAGGATATCCTTTCCCATGCCGTTCATCATTATGAGCACAATGTTTTTGTAAAATCTGTTAAGACAGCGGTCCAGCTCCTTTAAAGTTGGATAAGCCGCCGAGGTGCGGTAGTATTTTCTGATAGACGAGATGATATTGATGATGCCGTTGTTATAATCGGGATATGAAAACATCGTATGATCATTCCTCTCTGAAAGCTCATGCCGTCCGCAGGAGCTTAAAATTTTGAAGCCATGGATTTAAGAGCAAGTCTGATAAGCTCCTCGGCGGAGAGAGCAGGGTCCAGCTTTGAGACTGCCTGAACGGCCTCGGCAGTGGAATATCCCAGCACCACCAGCGCCGAGACAGCTTCTCCGACGTTTCCGTCTGCGGAGGAGGCTGCTGCTTCTGCGAAGGAAGCTGCTCCTGAAACGGAGAGCTGTTCCTTGCTTATCTTATCCTTAAGCTCCAGCACGATACGCTGTGCAAGCTTGGGCCCCACGCCCTTTGTTTTGGTAAAGAGCTTGTAGTCCCCCGAGGCCACGTTGATAGCGAACTGTTCGGGTGTGGTGTCGGACAGTATGGACAGAGCCGCCTTCGGACCCACTCCCGAAACGGAGAGCAGCTGCTTAAAGCAGGCAAGCTCCTGTTTCCGAGAAAATCCGAAGAGCTCCACGGCGTCTTCGCGGACGCTCATGTATGTATATAAAAACACTTCCTCGCCTGAATTTATTTGAGAGAGAGTAGAGTATGTGGTGCGGCAGGCGTAGCCCACACCCCCGCATTCCACCACGGCGAGCCCCTGCTCCTTGTGGATAAGCTTTCCTTTTACGCTGTATATCATATTGATCTATCCTTTACTTTGGAATTTCGATGCCTGTTTTGTTGTGTCCGTGGCATATCGCAAGAGCGAGAGCATCGGCGGCGTCGTCGGGCTTGGGAGCTGTTGCCAGTCCCAGTATCTTTCTTGTCATTTCCATGACCTGCTGCTTTTCGGCTCTTCCGTAGCCGACCACGGACTGCTTCACCTGAAGCGGAGTATATTCATATATGGGAACGCCCGCATTGACTGCCGCAAGGAGGATAACTCCCCTTGCCTCTGCCACGTCGATGCCCGTTGTGATATTGGTATTGAAGAAAAGCTTTTCAATGCTCATGACATCGGGCTTGAACTCGGTAAGAACAGTATTCATATCGTCGTAAATGACCTTCAGCCGCATGGAAAAATCCGTACCCGCCTCGGTGGTTATGGCTCCGAAGGTGACGGGTCTGAACTTGTAGCCGTCATAATCCAGAAAGCCGTAGCCCACGATAGCATACCCCGGGTCGATGCCTAAGATCCGCAAAAAACCAGTCCTCTCCTGTGAAAAAATTTAAACACACATTCTATTATAACACATTTATACATAATACGCAAGTTTTTTATAAAAAGTTATTGTAATTTAAGAAAAAATTTAGTATAATAATAACATTGGATAAAAATTTGAGAAAAGGAATGAAGCAAAGTGGACTTAACAGAGTTAAGAAATCAGATAGACGATATCGACGAGCAGATACTTGATCTGTTTGTAAAGAGAATGGACGTGTGCAGAAAGGTCGCCGATTATAAGCGGGAAAATAATTTGCCCGTCATGCAGGGAGGGCGGGAAGAGCAGGTCATCAAACGTATACGCTCTCTTTCCCCCGACGGTCTGGAGGACGGCAGTGAGATGCTGTTCACCGAGATAATGGATATCAGCAAAAGTATCCAGAACCGTGAGCTTTTCTACAAAACGGCGCAGATAATGCAGCCGAAGCTGTTCCTGCCGAAAATGGCAAGGTATATAGCCTGCCCGGGCGTGGAGGGCTCCAATACGGAGATCGCCGCACATAAGGTGTTCCCCGGCAAGGAGATAAAATACTGCCGCGGCTTTGAGGAGGTATTCAGTGCAGTTGAAAACGAAGAGGTGGATTTCGGCATTATCCCCATTCAGAACTCAACTGCAGGAAATGTCACCGAGACCTACGACCTTATGGCTAAGCATAATTTCTACATAGCTGCGTCCACCAAGGTGGAGATAAACCACTGTCTCGCAGCGAAGAAGGGCACTTCCTTCATGGACATTACAAAGGTGTATTCTCACCCGCAGGCGCTGTCCCAGTGCTCGGATTTTCTCAAGGAGAACAGCTTTGTAACGAGGGAAAGCCTCAATACGTCCCTTGCCGCTCAGAAGGTGGCCGACAGCAAGGAGCCCTATGCATGCATATGCAATGCACACTGTGCGGAGATAAACGGTCTGGAAATACTTAATGACAATATATCCAATGCAGACAGAAACGTAACTCGCTTCATCTGCATTTCAAAGGATTTCTATGCCACGGAAAACGCGAATATCATCACAGTAGCGCTGTCCGCGCCTCATAAGAAGGGCTCGCTGTTCCGACTGCTGTCGAGATTTGCCATAAACGGCTTCAATCTGGTGCGCATTGAGAACAAGCCTCTTGCTGGTACTGATTTCGAGGTAAGATTCTACTTCGACTTCGAGGGCAGATTTGACGATATCAACGTCTGTGCACTTATGGACGAGCTTAAAAAGGAGCTTACCTATTTCAAGCTGCTGGGCAACTACAGCGAGATATAAAGGAATGAATTGATATGCAGAAGGTAACAGTTATCATAGCTGCGGCGGGGAATGCGTCGAGAATGGGCGGAATCCCGAAGCAGCTTGCAGAGCTTTGCGGAAAGCCTGTTATCGTCCATTCGATGGAAGTGTTCCAGAAAATGGACGAGGTGACGGAGATAGTCGTGTCTGCCAAGGACGAACATGCCGATATCATCAGAGCGGCGGCGGAGAAGTACGGTATCACGAAGCTTTCCGCCATTGTGAGCGGCGGAGAGACAAGGCAGGAGTCTGTGATAAACGGACTGAAAGCCGCTTCAAAGGATACCGAGCTGATAGCAGTCCACGATGCGGCACGTCCGCTTGTGAAGGAGAGCTTCGTGCGGCAGTGCATACGTGACGCTGAAATATTCGGAGCAGCAGCGCCGGGAGTTCCTGTGAAGGACACGCTTAAGGTGGTGAGTGGCGGTCTCGTGACAGATACTCCTGACCGCAGCAGTCTGTACGCCATTCAGACGCCGCAGATATTCCGCAAGGCTGTATATTACAAGGGCGTGAATTTTGCGGTAGAGCATGGGCTGGACTTCACTGATGACTGCCAGCTTGTGGAAGCAGTGGGCGTAAAGGTGTGCGTTTCCCCGTCGGACTATTTCAATATCAAGATAACTACTCCCGAGGACCTGAAAATAGCCGAAATTTTATCCAAAACTGAGGATAAATAAATGTCAGATTTATGCAAGATTACAGTATTTCGACAGAATTAACAAACATTCACGGAAAATTAACAAACTTAATGTCGCAAAATTATATAATAAAATTGTATTATGAAATATGGAACATGTAAACGATTAGTTGTTTCGGAGGAATTTTTATGCTGAGAATTGGTCACGGTTATGATGTTCACCGACTGGTTGAAGGCAGGCGTCTCGTTCTCGGCGGAGTGGATATTCCTTTTGAAAAGGGCGCAGACGGTCATTCCGATGCTGATGTTCTGGTGCATGCCATAATGGACAGCATTCTTGGAGCTCTTGCGCTGGGCGATATCGGACAGCATTTCCCCGATACAGACGACAAATACAAAGACGCAGACAGCATTAAACTGCTAAAAAATGTCATAGTAATTGCGGCAGAAAGCGGTTACACTATAAATAACATCGACTCGACGATAATATGTCAGAGACCGAAGCTTAAGGACTATATTCCCGAAATGCGTAGGATAATAGCCGAAGCCTGTGGGTGCGAGGTATCGTCGGTCAGCGTGAAGGCGACAACTGAGGAAGGTCTCGGATTTTCGGGAGACGGCAGCGGAATAGCCGCACATGCGGTCTGCACGCTCGTAAAAACAGAGCCGACAGCCTGAAACAATGATAAGTACCGCGAACGGCGGATTACATAAAATAATGAAAGGATATGCTGATATGAAGCACTTAATTCTTGTAACATCTCCTCCTGCGTGTGGAAAAACATTTGTATCCAAAGAGCTTGCAAAGGCTTTAAAGCCCATTGTCTATCTCGATAAGGATACACTGATCGTCCTCTCAAAGCAGATCTTTAAGGTCGCAAACGAGGAAGTGAACCGCAGTTCGCAGTTTTTCGAGGATAATATCAGAAATTACGAATATGACGCTATCTTTGCAGTAGGTCTTGAAGCCCTTGAATACTGCGATCTCGTACTGATAAACGCTCCCTTTGCCCGTGAGATACGCGATCCCGAAGCAATTGCTGAGATGCGCAGAAAGCTTGCTGCAGTAGGTGCAGAGCTTACAGTTATCTGGGTGCAGACCGATATCGAGGTATGCCGTCAGAGAATGATCGCGAGAAATTCCGACCGTGACACATGGAAGCTGGAGCACTGGGACGAGTACATCGCAACTCAGAATTTCAACAAGCCTGATATTGACGGACTGCTCATATTCAATAACTCAAACGAGGAAGAATTCAAGGAGTCAATCAAGCGTATCACTGCTGAGCTTAAAAAGTAACGAATAATTAACTTGCTGCACATAAATTGTGCGGCATTTTTATGCATTATAGCATGTAATGTAATTTTCTTTACGCATTATCTCTGCTTTGCTTTCTGTAAAGAAAATTTCTTAACATGGTAATTGCGTGTAAAGAATATCACTTGACACACAAGGCATCCCCCTATCATAATAAAAAGCGGACGATTTTTTTGACGATCGTCCGCTTTTTATTAAGTGTTTTTATCTGTCTGGTGGAAGTTCTTAAGATTTCCTATCTTTTCGTTGCGCTCGTTCAGCACCTTTTCAACGTCTGACCATTCAAGTCCCTGATTTACTGCAAGCACCATTACATGATAGATAAGGTCGTTTATCTCGTTCATCAGCTCATCGTTGTCGCCGTTCTTGGCAGCGATGATAGTCTCGGCGGCTTCCTCGCCTACCTTCTTGCATATCTTGTCCACACCCTTTTCGTAGAGATAACAGGTGTAGGATTTCTCGGGTGCCTCTCCCCTGTCGAACGCCGCTTTTCTCTCCTTGAGGACTTCAAAAATCTCTTCGTAAACAGTCATATTTATTCTCCCTTTTTGATCTCATTAAGATTGATGAGCTTCATGGTGTCCATGTCAAGCTCCCTGTAATAGCAGTTGTTTGCAACGCCGTTATAGCTTGTGTGGCAGATGTTTCCCTTGTCGGGGACCACCTGATACACCAGCGAGTTCTGCTCGCAGTTGACGAAAATGTGCTTCAGAGTAAAGGTGTTTCCCGATTCTGCACCCTTGAACCAGAGCTTGTTTCGTGATGTGCTCCAGAACACGGCTTTTCTTAAACGGATAGATTCCTTAAGAGCCTCCTCGTTCACATAGGCAACGAGGATTACCTCTTTGGTGTTGTAATTCTGCACAGCCACGGGAATTACCTTGTTTTCCTCGGAAATACTGCCGATCTTGTTCCAGTCGAGCATAAGCTCGTTTGTTTCTTCGATAAGTCCCATTAAGATAAATCTCCTATATATGGCATTCTTACAGGAATATTATGCCGCTGCATTTCTTCCTTGACCTGCCCAACGGTCAGCTCCTTGTAATGGAAAAGCGATGCTGCCAGTGCCGCCGCCGAGTTGGTCTTTTCAAAGACCTCGGTGAAGTGCTCCAGCTTGCCGCAGCCGCCGCTGGCGATAACGGGGATACTCACCACATCGCACACGGCGTTGAGCATATCAAGGTCAAAGCCGCCCTTTACGCCGTCAGTGTCCATGGAGGTCAGCAGAATTTCTCCTGCACCCAGCTCCTCTGCCTTTTTAGCCCATTCGATCGCATCGATGCCCATGTCGATGCGTCCGCCGTTGATGACAACGGTATAATGATCGTCGGGGCATTTCTTAGCGTCGATAGCCACAACAACACACTGTCTGCCGAAGATATCCGCCGCTTCCTTGATAAGCTGCGGATTTTTCACCGCCGCAGAGTTGACGGACACCTTGTCT
>JBJFHQ010000402.1:0-6055 GCA_051893755.1 Oscillospiraceae bacterium | reverse complement strand
CCTCCATAAGCTCGTCGATCGACAGAACCTTTCCGATTACCATGTTTGTCATAATGTTTACGCCCAGCTCGCCGAGGCCGTCGATCTCCTTCTGAACGATAGCCTTAGGAAGTCTGAACTCAGGGATACCATACATCAGAACGCCGCCTGCGGTATGGAAAGCCTCAAAGATAGTTACCTCATAGCCGAGCTTAGCAAGGTCGCCAGCACAGGTAAGGCTCGAAGGACCTGCTCCGACTACCGCAACCTTGTGACCATTCGATTCCGGCTTTACAAGCTTTTCGGTCTGATCCTCGTGGTTCATAGCGTAGTCCGCGCAGAATCTCTCAAGACGGCCGATACCTACAGGCTCGCCCTTGATTCCTCTTACGCACTTGCCCTCGCACTGGTTCTCCTGAGGACATACACGTCCGCAGACAGCAGGCAGAGAGCTGGACTTGGAAATGATCTGGAAAGCTTCCTCGAACTTTCCGTCAGCGATCTCCTTAACAAACTTGGGGATCTCGATATTAACGGGACATCCCGATACACAGGGCATATTCTTGCAGTTAAGGCATCTCTGAGCCTCATCAACAGCCATTTCCTCGGTATATCCGAGAGCAACCTCTAAGAAGTTCTTATTTCTTACATCAGGCTCCTGAGAAGGCATGGGATTTTTCTTTAAAGACATGTTAGGCATTTCACTTTACCCCCTTGAAAAGATTGCAGGTTTCCTCGTACTTATGACGCTCGAAGGGCTTGTACATAGCTCCTCTTTCCATAGCCTCGTCGAAATCAACGAGATGACCGTCAAAGTCGGGACCGTCAACGCAGGCGAACTTTGTCTCGCCGCCGACAGTAAGACGGCAGCCGCCGCACATTCCAGTACCGTCGATCATAATGGGGTTCATGGAAACAACTGTCTTGATATCGTACTTCTTGGTCACCTGACAAACGAACTTCATCATGATCAGGGGACCGATGGTGATAACTTCATCGTATGTCTCGCCGCTCTTGATAAGATCCTCGAGAGCGTTTGTAACAAGGCCCTTTGTGCCATAGGAGCCGTCATCGGTCATCATTACGCACTTTGTGGAGTTAGCCTTGAACTCGTCCTCAAGGATAACGAGGTCCTTGTTTCTGAAGCCGACGATCGCCGTAACGTCGCAGCCCATGTTATGTAACTTCTTGGTGATGGGGAATGCGATAGCGCAGCCCACGCCGCCGCCTACAACAGCGACCTTCTTAAGGCCCTCGGTATGAGTAGCAACGCCGAGAGGACCAACGAAATCGTGGATATAACCGCCTTCGGGTATGTGGTTGAGCTTTTCGGTGGTAGCACCCACTATCTGGAAGATAATAGTTACAGTACCCTTTTCCCTGTCAAAATCAGCGACAGTCAGAGGGATACGCTCGCCGTTTTCGTCAGTTCTGAGAATGATGAACTGACCGGGCTCAGCCTTTTTTGCCACTGCGGGAGCTTCGATTTCCAGCAGAGTAACTGTGGGATTAAGCTCTTTTCTGCGTAAGATCTTATACATTTTTTCATGCCCTTTCATTATAAACTCACATGGATATTACTGTGCAGTCTGACTGAAAAAAATCAACAAACGGCACAAAAATTCCTACAATCTAATAATAACATATTATACATAATTTTAGAAATATAAAAAAAGCATGACTCATATAAAAAAATACATGATGTAACAAAATGGCGTAAATTCATACAAAATTTGATAATATAATGGCATGTTATGTAAAAATTTACATGTGATATGCACTAAAATATATTTCAACATATGTGAATTTTGTTTTATAATTTATATGTATATAATTATATAATCATATATATTTTTACATGAAACACTTTTTTGAGAAATGAGGAGTTCATATGGACAATCAGTTCGATTTCTCCGTTGTTGACAAGATAACGGAGGAATTCCCGCCCACGGCCATTATTTCAATTCTGCAGGCCATCCAGGAGCATTTCCACTATCTTCCGAGAGAGGTATTCCCCTATCTTTCCAAAAAGCTTGGTGTAGGAGAGGCGCGCATCTACGGAGTTGCCACCTTCTATGAGAACTTTTCTCTGGAGCCCAAGGGAAAGTACGTGATCAAGTGCTGCGACGGTACAGCCTGTCATGTCAGAGGCTCCACCGCCATTCTTGACAAGCTCCGCGAAGAGCTTGCCCTCACCCCTGCCAAAAAGACCACCGACGACCTGATGTTTACTGTGGAAACGGTTTCATGTCTGGGCGCCTGCGGACTGGCTCCTGCCCTTACCGTAAACGATAAGGTTTATCCTGCAATGACCCCCGACAAGGCTGCCGCTCTTATCAAGGAGCTGCGCGCCGAAGCCGAATGAGAAAGGAATAAATCGAATGGAAAATAAAATTCGGGACAGAGCGGCGCTTAATGCGGAAAGAAACGCCTACGCCGACTCCTTCAAGCATGAGAAGAAAAAGATACTCGTCTGCGGCGGAACAGGCTGCGTTGCAGGCGGTTCACTGGACATCTACGCAAGACTTATCGAGCTTATAAAGGAAAATGGCCTTGACTGCGAGGTCGAGCTTGCTCACGAGCCTCACGGCGACACTGTCGGCGTAAAGAAGAGCGGCTGCCACGGCTTCTGCGAAATGGGTCCCCTTGTACGAATCGAGCCCTTCGGCTATCTCTACACTAAGGTGCAGCTTTCCGACTGCGAGGAGATCGTTGAAAAGACTATCGTGAACGATGAACACATCGAGCGCCTTGCCTACAAAAAGGACGGCGTTGTTTACAAGGAACAGGAAAATATCCCCTTCTACAAAAAGCAGACAAGGATCGTTCTTGAGCACTGCGGACATATCGACGCGACCTCGATCAAGGAGTATCTCGCCATCGGCGGATATCAGGCATTAGAAAAGGCGCTGTTTGATATGAGCCCCGAGGATATCATCAACGAGATAAGCGAATCCAACCTCAGAGGAAGAGGCGGCGGAGGCTTCCCCACAGGCAGAAAGTGGGCACAGGTAGCTCGTCAGAAATCGGAGATCAAGTACATAGTCTGCAACGGTGACGAGGGCGACCCCGGTGCATTCATGGACCGAAGCGTTATGGAAGGCGACCCCCACAAGATGCTGGAAGGCATGATGATCGCAGGTATCGCCACAGGTGCAAAGGAAGGCTATATCTACGTCCGTGCGGAATATCCTCTGGCGGTAGAGCGTCTCAGAACTGCCATTGCACAGGCTGAGGAATTCGGACTTCTCGGCGATAACATACTCGGAACAGAATTCAGCTTCCGTATCCATATAAACAGAGGTGCAGGCGCGTTCGTCTGCGGCGAGGGCTCGGCTCTTACCGCTTCTATCGAGGGCAAGCGCGGAATGCCTCGTGTAAAGCCTCCCAGAACTGTTGAGCATGGTCTGTTCGACCGGCCCACCGTTCTCAATAACGTAGAGACCTTTGCAAACGTTCCTCAGATCATACTGAAGGGCGCCGCATGGTACAAGAGCATCGGTCCCGAAAATTCTCCCGGAACAAAGGCATTTGCTCTTACGGGTAATATCTCCAATACCGGACTTATCGAGGTGCCTATGGGTACCACTCTCCGCGAGGTCATCTTCGACATCGGCGGCGGTATGAGAGGCGGAAAGGAATTCAAGGCCGTTCAGATAGGCGGACCCTCCGGCGGATGCCTTACCCCCGATATGCTGGACCTTCCCCTTGATTTTGATTCGCTGAAAAAGGCGGGCGCTATGATAGGCTCGGGCGGACTTGTCGTTATGGACAGCAGCACCTGCATGGTCGAGGTCGCAAGATTCTTCATGAACTTCACTCAGAATGAATCCTGCGGAAAATGCGTTCCCTGCCGTGAGGGCACCAAGCGCATGCTGGAGATCCTCGAAAGAATAGTTGCCGGAAACGGTCAGGACGGCGATATTGAGCTCCTTGACGAGCTTGCCGAGACCATATCCGCTACGGCGCTTTGCGGTCTTGGAAAGACTGCCGCTTCACCTGTAATATCCACGCTGAAATATTTCCGCGATGAATACGAAGCACATATCTACGACAAGAAATGTCCTGCGGGAGCATGCAAGAAGCTTATTTCCTATCAGATCGACCCCGAGCTGTGCAAGGGCTGCTCAAAGTGTGCAAGAAACTGTCCTGTGGGTGCTATTTCGGGCGAGATCAAGAGTCCCTTCAAGATCGACGCCGCAAAGTGCATAAAGTGCGGAGCATGTGCGTCCTCCTGCAATTTCAAGGCGATCAAGCAGATCTAAGGAGATGAAACCGATGAATGAAAATATAACAAACAATTTAATGATGATCGACGATGAACCCGTCGCCATTGAGGGTGAAAAGAATCTGCTGGAGGTCATCCGCAAGGCAGGTATCGAGCTCCCCACGTTCTGCTATTACTCCGAGCTTTCGGTATACGGCGCCTGTCGTATGTGCATGGTAGAGAACAAGTACGGCTCCATGGAAGCAGCATGCTCCACTCCCCCTCGTCCCGGCATGCAGATATACACAAACACTCCCAAGCTCAGAAAATATCGCAAGATGATACTGGAGCTCCTGCTGTCGAACCACTGCCGCGACTGTACGGCATGCGAAAAGAACGGCAGCTGCCGTCTGCAGCAGATCGCCGCAAGATTCGATATCCACCGCATCAGATTCGAGAACACTGCTCCCGACCATAAGTACGACGATTCCTCACTGTGCATCACAAGAGACGCAGGAAAATGTATCCTCTGCGGCGACTGTGTGCGCGTATGCAGCGAGGTGCAGCATGTGGGCGCTATCGAGTTTGCAAACCGCGGCTCCAAGATGAAGGTGTCCACCTCCTTTGAGATACCCATTTCCGAATCCGAGTGCGTAGGCTGCGGACAGTGTGCGGCAGTATGTCCCACCGCGGCTATCATCGTAAAGAACGACGCTCATCGCCTCTGGAGAGAGTTAAACCGCGAGGACACTCTCGTTGTGGCACAGATAGCTCCCGCAGTAAGAACTTCCGTTGCAGAAGCGCTGGGCTATAAGGGCGAGAATGTCATGGGCAAGATAGTTGCCTGTCTTAAGAAAATGGGCATAAATAAGGTGTTCGATACCTCGACCTCTGCCGACCTTACCGTTATCGAAGAAGCAAACGAGTTTATTGGACGCATCGAAAAGGGTGAAAAGCTTCCCCTGTTCACCTCCTGCTGTCCCGCATGGGTGAAGTTCTGCGAGAACAGATATCCCGAGCTGCTTCCCAATGTTTCCACCTGCCGAAGCCCCATGCAGATGTTCGCATCGGTCATCAACGAGCAGTATAAGGACTGCGGAAAGCGTCTTGTAAGCGTGGCTATCATGCCCTGTACCGCAAAGAAGGGAGAAGCCGCAAGAGAGGAATTCCGCACCGCCGACGGCAAGCAGATGGTGGATTATGTTATCACTACACAGGAGCTTATCCGCATGATAAAGGAATCGGGCATAGTATTTGCCGATATCGAGCCCGAGGCAGTTGATATGCCCTTCGGAACCATTTCCGGCGCAGGCGTTATCTTCGGCGTTACAGGCGGTGTTACCGAGGCTGTTATCAGATATGCGATAAACGACCCCGCAGGTCTGAAAACACTGGCATACGAGGGACCAAGAGGTCTTGATGGCATAAAGGAATTTTCCGTTATGCTGGGAGACAAGCCGCTGCGTATCGCTGTTGTTTCTGGACTTAAGAATGCGGAGGAGATAATCTCCAGAATAAAGAGCGGCGAGCATTATGACCTTGTTGAGGTCATGGCATGTCCTAACGGCTGTATCAACGGCGCAGGACAGCCTCCTACGAACTCCGAGGGCAAGCAGAAGCGCAGCAAGACCCTCTACAAGGAGGACAAGATGTCCGTTCTGAAGCGTTCGCAGGACAATCCTCTTATGAACGAGTTCTACAGCGGCGTGCTTAAGGGCAAGGTACATGAGCTGCTCCATGTAGACTATGTGAAGAAATAATCAGCTATATCAATACAAAAAAACTCCCCGGATATCCGTCCGGGGAGTTTTTCATTTATAAGCATTTTCTGTATTCGGTAGGAGTTTTCCCCACGCGGCACTTGAACTG
>JBJFHQ010000401.1:0-6070 GCA_051893755.1 Oscillospiraceae bacterium | reverse complement strand
TTTTGTTAAGCTTTTATTTTTTTGTTACTTTTTTGTAACTCATGCGTATGGTCTGATAATTTCCGGAAATTTCTTAAAAACCAGTCATTCAGAGCATATTGCCGCGAAAAAATCGGGGACTCTTTCACAGATACGCTTCCTCGCTTCGGGAGAAAATCCGTGACCCTCGTTTTCGTACACCTCAAAGCAGCAGTCGGGAAAAGCCTCGCTGAGCCTTTCGGAATAGGAAATATCCACAAGACTGTCGCTGTCGCCGTGAAGCAGCAGCACAGGCTTGTCAAAGGCGCTCACTGCCTTAAACACATCATATTCGGGAACGCCCCTGCGAAATTCTGCCGACAGCTTCATTCCCATAAAATCAACGGGCTCTGTCATATCTTCGGCATTTTTTGAGAGCCAGTTGTCGGGAATACAGAACGCAGGATAAAGCAGCGCCATTCCTGCAATATCATCCTTCATTTCCGCCCCGGTCAGCGCCGAAACAAAGCCGCCCTGACTTTCTCCGTAAAGAAAAATTTTTTCATTGTCGGAAAAATCGCAGTCCTTTATCATGCGGATAACATTTCTAAGGTCCTCCTGCTCGGTCGCAATGCTCATATCCAATGAGCTGCCGCCGCTTTTTGAAATCGTTGAGCCGCCGCAGAAATCGTAGCAGTACGCCGCCATTCCCTTTTCCGCAATAGCTTCCGCCATATCCGCAACATGCGAATAAGATGAATTATAGCCGTGACTCAGGATAACAACAGGCATCCTCTCCGAAACGCCTTCGGGAAGATAAATCAAGCCATAAATATTATTTTTTCCGCTCTGACACGGCATTTCCTTTACAGTATATCTCATATAGATCCTCCCCGAACTTGCTTTGGACGCAGATTGTCCTCTGTTATACTTCCTTTGCGGTCTCTATAGCCTTTAAATTTGCTTCTCTAATTCCGATGCAGTTCTTAATGACATGAACGGGACAGACATCTGCGCATTTTCCGCAGTTTGTGCATTTGCTGTGATCTATGTGAGCCAGATTGCCCTCGACCTTGATTGCATCGTGCTCGCAGGTCTTTTCGCACTTTTTGCAGCCGATACATCCTGCCTGACAGACAGAACGGACTACCTTGCCTATCTCCGTGGACGAGCAGCATACCTCCACACGATCAGTCAGATCGGTGATGACGATGATCTGATTTGGACAAGCCTTTGCGCAGAGTCCGCAGCCGATACATTTTGCTCTGTCTACCCTGGCAAGCTCATTGATAATGGTTATCGCATGCTGCGGGCATACCTTCGCACAGTCTCCGAAGGCGAGGCAGCCGTGGGTGCATGAGGTCGAGCCGCTGTAAAAACGATTTGCAGCCTTGCAGCTCTGGATACCGCCATATATGAACTTATCCGAGGTATTGGTGCAGTCTCCGCTGCATTTTACAACTGCGGTCTGAGCCTTGATCTCTCCGCTTTCCTGACCCATAAGAGCGGCGATCTTAGCAGCACATTCCTTTCCTCCGGGATTGCAGAGATTTGTGGGAGCGCCGTTTTTCACAACAGCATTTGCATAGTCCGAACAGCCCGAATATCCGCAGGAGCCGCAGTTTACCTGAGGAAGTATCTCATTTACCGCTTCTATCCTTTCGTCGGTCTTTACCTCAAAGACCTTCGAGCAGACAGTAAGCAGAACTCCTGCAACAAGACCGATTGCGCCGAACACAAGGGCGGGAAGAACATAAGTCGTTACCATTTCTATCCCTCCTTAGCTGAACAGTCCCGCAAAGCCCATAAAGCTTACGGAAACGATCGAAGCGGCGATAAGAGTTGCGGGAACGCCCTTGAAAATTGCGGGACAGTCGGCAGCATTTACTCTCTGACGAACTCCGCTGAAAATGATGAGCGTAAGTGTGAAGCCCAGACCTGCGCCGAGAGCGTTTACTACCGACTGACCGAGAGTGTATGCGTTGTCGATGTTGAGGATAGTCACGCCGAGAACTGCGCAGTTAGTGGTAATAAGCGGCAGGAACACTCCCAGGGCATTATACAGAGGCGGCACCATTTTCTTGAGGAACATCTCCACAATCTGAACAAACAGCGCGATAATAAGGATAAACGCCACTGTTTTCAGATATGTAAGTCCCATTGGTACGAGTATCAGCGTATATATCGGATATGTCACGAGAGTCGCGCAGATCATGACAAAGGTAACTGCCGCACCCATTCCCGCAGCGCTGTCAAGCTTTTTCGATACGCCGAGAAATGCGCAGATACCCATAAATTTTGAGAGAACGAAGTTGTCTGTCAGCATTGCGCTGAGCAGTATCACAAGCATTGCTTTCATTCGCTTTTACCTCCCTCTTTGTTGTAGGACGGGCATGAATCGGCGTTTGGACAGCATGCGCAGCCGATCTCCTGCGGAGGCTTTTTGCCTGTAAGCTTGTTAACTGCGGCAATTATTACGCCCAGTGTAAAGAAGCCGCCTGCAGGCATGATGAACACCGTCATTGTAACGGGCAGATGAAGCTCGATGCCAAACCATGCGCCCGTGCCGATGATCTCTCTTATGCTGCCCATCAGAAACAGCGCAAGGGTGAAGCCAATGCCCATTCCGAGACCGTCAAGCACCGACTTTACGGGTCCGTTTTTGGAAGCGAACGCCTCTGCGCGGCCAAGAATGATACAGTTTACCGTAATAAGCGAGAGGAACAGTCCAAGACTGTCGTAAAGCTCGGGAAGATATCCCTTCATCAGAAATTCGATAAGGGTAACAAAGCTTGCGATAACAACGATAAAGCAAGGCAGTCTCACCGCCTTCGGGATAACATTTTTAAGCAGCGAAATGGCAAGGTTTGAGCATACAAGAACGAATGTCGTTGCCAGACCCATTCCGATACCGTTTGAAGCCATTGTCGTAACAGCAAGGGTCGGACACATGCCAAGCAGTGTGACAAGGGTTGGATTTTCCTTTATGATACCCTTTGTAAGCTCATAAAGATTGCCCTTTTTCTTTTCTTCACTCATTTTCGCTCACTCCTTTCATTTCGCTGTAGGCTGTCAGAGCGATGGTCACTGCTCTGTTCATGCCGTTTGAGGATAGTGTCGCGCCCGTTACGGCATCAAGCTCGAAGCTGTCTCCTGCGGGAACTGCCGCAGCAGCTTCTTTCAAGGCTGCTATCTCCTCGGAGCTGCCCCATTCATAGGACTTCTTTGCGGTCGTATCCTCGCCGCTGTCAGAGGGGAGCTTGTCGTAGGTAAGACCCTCAAACTGACCGAGGAAGCTTTCCTCCTGCACTCTTGTGCCAACGCCCGGAGTCTCACCTATTGAAAGCACAGAAACGCCCGCAACAGCCCCGTCCGAGGACATTCCCACCATAACATGAAGTCCGCCGCTGGAATAGCCGTCTGCGGTTATCTCAAAAGCAGTATTTCCGTTTTCGTCCGTAAGTACGGAGGTAACTCCCTCGGGAGCATACACTGAGCCGTCGTCACAGAGCTTCATCGAAAAGCCCTCCGAGGTGCCGTAGATATCCTCCAGACCGGTCATCATCTTGTCGGTGATAACGCCTGTGTTGTCAACATATGTAGCCTCATACGCAGCAACCAGCAGAGCGCAGGCTATTAAACATATCAGCGTTAAAACAAGGGAAGGCTTTATCTTTTCATTGAACATTACTGAGCCGCCTCCTTTGCTTTTTTATCGGGCTTTTTCGCTCCGAGAGGGTGAGTTCTGCATATCTTATCTATGTAAGGGGTAAGCAGGTTCATAAGCAGTATGGAGAAGGAAACTCCCTCGGGATAATTGCCGAACTGACGGATAACAAAGGTTATGACCGCACAGCCCATGCCAAACACTATCTTGCCCGATGCAGTGAGGGGCGTTGTGGCGTAGTCGGTAGCCATGAAGAACGCACCTATCATAAGACCGCCTGCAAGGAGCTGATAAACGGTCATTGTCACGCTGCCCGTGTAGATAAGGGTCAGCACGCCAAAGATGCCGATAAATGCAATAGGTGTTGCGGGGGAGATGATCCTCGTTACAATGAGGAAAAGTCCTCCGATAATAAGCGCAAGAGCGCAGGTCTCGCCGATACAGCCACCCGTTTCTCCGAGAAGCATCTGCCTGAAGGTAAAGGGCGATACCATGCCGGTGCCATTATCCAGCCAGCCTGCTGCAAGAGGTGTCGCTCCCGTTACAGCGTCTGCCGCAGAGGAGCCGTCCCTGTACCAGTATGGTACTACCCAGCTTGTCATCTGTGAGAATGACACCATGAGCACGATACGCGCCGTGATAGCAGGGTTTGCGAAGTTCTGTCCGATGCCTCCGAACAGCTGCTTTACGATAACTATTGCGATAAAGCTGCCGATGACGGGAATATAAAATGGTACCGAAGCAGGCAGGTTCATTCCGAGAAGCAGTCCCGTAACTACCGCAGACAGGTCTGATATTGTCTGTTCTTTTTTGGCTATGATGTTGAACAGTGCTTCAAAAATGACTGCCGAAGCTGTCGTCACAGCAAGCACCGCAGCCGCTCTCGGACCGAAATAAATGCAGCCCATAACTGCCGCAGGAAGCAGTGCGATCACGACCATTGCCATGACCTTTGCCGTTGAAAGCCCCGCGCTTCTGTGAGGCGAGGGGGAAACTTTTAATCCATTCATAAATACGATGTTCCTCCTAACTCACTTTTTTGGCGCAGGACGTGGGATAAGTCCCTTAGCCATCTGATTTATTTCCGCAAGAGGTCTGTGTGCGGGGCAGATATAGCTGCAGCAGCCGCAGTTCATGCAGAGCATAACTTTAAGAGATCTGAGCGACTCAACGTCCTTAGCCTTGTATGCGCTTTCGATCTCAACGGGCATAAGGTCCATGGGACAGACTCTTATGCAGCTCCCGCAGCGTATGCAGGCTGTGGTCTTAGGCTCGCTGATATCATTGAACGCAAGTATGGCGTTTGTGGTTTTGAGTATAGGCTGATCGGTATCGTACAGAGGAAAGCCCATCATAGGACCGCCGTACAGCACCTTTTGGGGCTTTTCAGCGCCGCCGTATTCCAGTATCTCCGACACTCTCGTTCCGATAGGCACAAAATAGTTGCCCTTGTTCTTTGTTATCGCATTTCCGTCAAGAGTTATCCTCTTCGATACTAGAGGCATGCCGGTCTCGCAGTAGCGGTTAATAAACGCCGCACTGGAAACGTTCATAACAAGAACGCCCTGATTGCCGGGCAGCTCGCCCTCGCCGACTACCCTGCCCGTAGCTGAATAGATGATGACCTTTTCCGCTCCCTGAGGGTATGTGGACGGCAGAGTCACTATCTCTATGGACCTGATATCCGCAGTCTTTTCCTTAAGCAGTGCGATAGCCTTCGGCTTGTTTTTCTCGATGCATATTTTACAGCTTGGTATCTCAAGATATTTCTGTACAAGAAGAATACCGCCTATAATATCATCGGGTTCCTCCATCATCTGGCGATAGTCCGAGGTGATATAAGGCTCGCACTCCGCAGCATTGATTACGAGGGTATCAATAGGCGTTTTGGACGGGTCAAAGTTCATCTTGACATGAGTGGGAAAGCCTGCTCCGCCCAGACCTGCAAGACCGCACTCCCTGACTGCGGCAATGAAGGTCTTTCTGTCGCTCACTGCAGGCGGAGCGATAGACGGGTCGGGGGTCTGTTCACCGTCCGCGTCAATTATCACTGCCTTGCAGACATTGCCTGCGGAAAGCAGATAATCGACAACAGCATTTACCTTGCCCGACACGGAAGAGTGAACAGGCACCGACATAAATGCGTCGGTATCTCCGATCTTCTGCCCTACCGTCACAGCATCTCCCGCTTTTACAAGACAGCCGCAGGGTGCGCCCATGGACTGCGACAGCGGGATAATGACCTGCTTCGGAAGCGGAAAGCTGACGGTCTCGCAGTCCTCAGTCCACTTGTCGTGACTGAGGCGCACGCCGTGTAGTTTTTTCATCTGACATATTCCTCCCTGATATAGAATAAGTTTATGTAAAAAAATGGTGTTTGATATTATACTAGGCTCTATTGCAAAATCGTAGATTTTGCAATGCTCGGCAATTTTATTGCCGAGC
>JBJFHQ010000400.1:0-6080 GCA_051893755.1 Oscillospiraceae bacterium | reverse complement strand
GGCTGCAGGTTTCCAAAGGGCGGCGCCCTTTGGTCGCTGTCCGCAGACAGCGAAATCCCCCACCGGGTCGTAATACAGCTATGCTCCCAATCTAAGCCGAATAAGCGAACAGCAATAAAGCGCCGCCCGTGTAAAAACGCGGAATCCAACAAAATAAATCCAATTAATATTGAATCGGGATCCAATCGCGGGCGGCGCTGCATTTGAGAGCTAAGCGAATCAAATGCGCGGAGCTCTGCTCCGCCGAAAGCGAACGATTACTCATATGTAACATACAAGCCGACAGCCACTATGGGCTTCACCGATAACAAACAGAAGCAAAACACATAACTAAACCAACGAAACAAGGTGTACTATAATAAATGAAAAAACTTAAATTTTCAGACGGAATAAGAGACAGTATCCCGATAGCACTGGGATATCTGTCGGTGTCCTTCGGAGTGGGCATAACTGCCGCGTCCTGCGGGATAACTCCCCTTGAAGCGGCGGCATTATCCCTTTTCAACGTGACCTCCGCAGGCGAGGCGGCAGGCATCTCCATAATTGCCGCAGGCGGGACCTACATAGAAACTGCAATATCTCAGCTGGTCATAAATCTGCGGTACTCGCTGATGAGCATAAGCCTTACCCAGAAAATGGACGAAAGCTTTACCCTTTTCCACAGGCTCACCACATCATTTGCGGTCACCGACGAAATTTACGCAGTCGCCGCAGGAAAACCCGGGAACATCAACCGCACCTTTATGTACGGGCTTATGATACTGCCCATACTTTTCTGGACTCTCGGCACATTCCTCGGAGCCGCTGCGGGAAATATCCTTCCTGCATCGGTCTGCGACGCTCTGGGTATCGCACTGTACAGCATGTTCATCGCGATAGTTGTCCCTCCCGCCACCAAAAACAAGGGAATATTATTCACTGCCCTTTCGGCGGCGGCGCTCAGCTGTCTGATATATTATCTGCCCGCGCTGGATTTCATCTCGTCGGGATTTGCGGTCATCATCTGCACTATCGCAGCTTCTCTGGCAGCCGCGCTGATTTTCCCCGTTCCCACATCGGACGAAAAGGAGCATGAATGATGAGCGGAAATATTTTCATTTACATAGCCGTTATGGCGATCGTCACCTATCTGGTGAGAATGCTTCCTGCCGTGCTGATACGCAAAAAGATAAAGTCCAAGCTTGTGAACAGCTTTCTGTTTTACATGCCGTATGCTGCGCTGTCCGCAATGACCGTGCCTGCCGTATTTTATGCCACAGGCTCGTGGATAAGCGCTGCCGCAGGCTTTGCCGCCGCCGCAGGGCTTTCCCTGAAGGGGAAATCTCTGACGATTGCCGCCGCAGGTGCGTGTATTTCGGCGTTTTTGGTAAATCTTATTATTAGTTTTATATAGAGGAATGATATTGATATGAACACCGAAAGCTTGATATTTGACATGGACGGCACTCTCTGGGACAGCTCACAGAGCGTCGCCGAGTCGTGGAACGAAGTCATCGAGACCCTCCCCGACTGCCAAGATATACGGCTTACCGCCAAGGATATCCAAAGCATAATGGGGCTTACTATGGATGTTATCGCGGACAGATTCTTCGGGAATACGTCCAAAGACCGCCGCATGGAGATAATGGAGCTGTGCAGCGCTCACGAGAACGACTATCTGCTTATCCACGGCGGAAGGCTCTACGACAGCGTGGAGGAAACTCTCGCCGAGCTTCGCAAAGAGCACAGGCTGTTCATCGTCAGCAACTGCCAGTCGGGATATATCGAATGCTTTCTGAAATACTACTCGCTGGATAAGTATTTCACCGACCACATCTGCTGGGGTGACAACCGGCTCTCAAAGGGTGACAACATAAGGCTTATCGCCGAAAGGAACCACGTCACAGACGGCACCTACGTGGGAGACACACAGGGCGACTGCGACAGCGCATATTACGCAGGCATGAAGTTTATCCACGCTTCCTACGGCTTCGGCACCGCAGACCGCTGCGACGGCAGCATCGGCAGCTTTTCCGACCTGAAGGAGCTGTTCTGCCGATAAAATGTTGTATTTATATTAAAAAATTGTTGCTATTTTCACATTTTCAAAACAAACTATTGACAACAGGGTGACTTTTGTATTAAAATATAAGTATGTTTTTTGATGATCAGACATTCCGACCGAAAGGATATATGATATGCTTACAAGCAAACAGCGTTCAGCTTTAAAGGGCGCCGCTCAGACCGAGGATACTATCTTTCAGGTAGGCAAGGGCGGCATAAATGATAACATGATAGAGCAGATATCCGACGCTTTGAAGGCAAGAGAGCTTGTCAAGATAAAGGTGCTGGATAACTCAATGGTGTCCGCACAGGAGGCTGCCATTGAAATTTCCGAAAGGACCCGCTCCGAGGTGGTACAGGTCATAGGCAGCAAGGTAGTGCTCTTCAAGAGAAATCCACAGGACCCGCAGATAGACCTCGCTACGGGCAAAAAGGCCGTGAAGCCCGCTCCCAAGGGAATAGGAAGAGGTACGGACAAGCCAAGGCCCAAAAGGAAAAAGAGAAATTGAGCATCGCCGTTTTCGGAGGAAGCTTCAATCCTGTGCACAACGGTCATGTCAGACTGGCGGAAAATATCCTGAACAAGGGGATATCCGCCGACAGGATCATAATAGTACCCGCATACATCTCCCCCTTCAAGCAGGACGGAGAAAAATATGCGGACGGCTTTCACAGGCTCAATATGTGCAGGGCGGCTTTCGGACATATAAGCAATGCGGAGATATCCGACTATGAACTGCGCTCAGAGGGGATAAGCTACACCGTCAGCACATTAAGGTATTTTCACAGCATTTTCCCCGATGAAAAGCTGTATTTTATAGTGGGGAGCGATTCGCTCCACACACTGCCCACATGGAAAAACTTCCCCGAGATAATGAGGCTCTGCACCATAGCCGCAGCTGCCCGCTCCGAGGAGGACAGGCTTAATATCCGAAAATTTGCGGAGGACGTTCTTCCCTACGGCGAGGTGGTCACCGCGGACTGCGAGCCCTTCGAGATATCCTCCACCGAGATACGAAGGCTTATCAGAGAGGGCGGAGATATCTCACCATATGTTCCCGAAGCGGTGGCGCAGTATATCAGGGAAAACAAGCTTTACAGCATATAATATAAGGGAGGCTTCCGAAATGTATTCTGTGGAAGAGCTTAAGGATATTTTAAAAATACGTCTTTCCAAGAAAAGATTCACCCACAGCCTTAACGTGGCGGACTGTGCAATGAAGCTTGCCGAACGATATGGTCTTGACAGGGATAAATGCTATCTTGCGGGACTTATCCACGATATCTGCAAGGAAGTCCCAAAGGACGAACAGCTGGAAATGGTGAAAAACTGCGACCGTGCAGTCTGCGCCGAGGAGCTGCTCACTCCCCCGCTTTTCCATGCGCCCGCAGGCTCGTGGTACTGCGAAAATGTGCTGGGCATACACGACGAGGATATTTTAAATGCCGTAAGGTATCATACTATAGGAAGAGCAGGCATGTCCGACGTGGAAAAGGCGGTCTATCTTGCCGACCTTGTCTCCGAGGACAGGACCTACAAGGACGTTGAAAAAATGCGGAAGTCCGCTTTTACTGACATAGACACCGCAATGCTGGAAGCCCTCAGCTTCAGCATAACCGACGTGGTAGCCAAATGCTCCCGTCTGCCTCACCATACAACAGAAGCATACAACGAATACGCCGCGCTGTCCATTGAAAAACAGCGTACGGTAAAGGTTTGATAAACAAACTGCAAAAGGAAAGGAAGTAATACGATAATGACCGCAGAACAGAAGCTTGAAATAATCGTCAAGGCTCTTGACAGCAAGAAAGCGGAGGATATAAGGGTAATAAAGGTGCGGGATCTGACTATTCTCGCGGACTACTTCGTTATAGCGGACGGAACCTCTAACACACAGACCCGCGCGCTGGCAGACGAAACGGAATATCAGATGAAGGAAGAGGGAAAGCTCTCACCCGACAGCGTTCAGGGAAATAACGGCTCCAACTGGATAATCCTCGACTATACCGATGTTGTTGTCCATGTGTTCAATAAGGAGCAGCGGGAGTTCTACTCTCTCGAACGTCTCTGGAGCGACGGAGAGGATATCGATATCTCAAAATGGCTGAAATAAAGGACGAGGAATACAGCACCATTCTCGATGAGGAGGATTACGCCGAAATACTTGAAAATTCGGCGGATATCCCCATTTCGGACAAACAATTACCCACCCATAATTCCGACAGCTTTCACAAAGGCGAAAAAACAGTCCGCATAATTTCGGTCATTATGATCGCAGTCGCTTCCGCAGATATGGTACTTTGGATACTAAGCCGCAGCCTTATCTTCGGCATCATCAGCGCGGCAGGAGCGGCAGTCACCGTTTTTGCCTGTATAAAAATGTGGTCGGGCAAAGTCTATGCCCGCTATATGGCGATCATCGCAGCAATTATCCCGATAGTGCTGTGTGTGTGCCGCATGATCGGCCTTCCCGGCAGCGGACGGGGAACGGCGGCCGTACTTATCATCTGCTTTATCGGCGGCGCAGCTGAGCTTGTTTCCATGCTCATACTTATTTCCGATAAAAACGTCAACGGCTTCTTTAACTTCCACAACAGAATGGACAGGCTTCACGCCGCATCAGAAAAACGAAAAAGACTTGACTCACTGGGCAAGCGATTTAAATAAAAAGGAATGATTCAAAAATGGAAAAATATGATTATGCCAGAATTGAAGCAAAATGGCAGAAATACTGGGAGGAAAACGAGACCTTCAAGACCGATGTATGGGATTTCTCAAAGCCCAAGTATTATGTGCTGGATATGTTCCCCTACCCTTCGGGCGTAGGACTGCACGCAGGTCACCCCGAGGGCTATACCGCTACCGACATTGTTTCCCGTATGAAGAGAATGCAGGGCTATAATGTTCTGCACCCTATGGGCTACGACTCCTTCGGTCTGCCTGCAGAACAGTATGCGGTAACTACGGGCAACCACCCCAACGGCTTTACTCAGGAAAACATCAAGACCTTCTCAAAGCAGCTCAAGGAGCTGGGCTTTGACTACGACTGGTCAAAGATGATAGCTACCTCCGACCCAAAGTTCTACAAGTGGACTCAGTGGATATTCAAGCAGCTCTATCTGGACGGCTATGCAAAGTATGTGGATATGCCCGTAAACTGGTGCGAAGAGCTGGGCACCGTGCTCTCCAACGATGAGGTCATCGACGGAAAGTCCGAGCGCGGCGGATATCCCGTTGTAAGAAAGAACATGAAGCAGTGGGTCATCGACCAGCCTGCTTTTGCTGAAAAGCTCCTTGAAGGACTGGACGAGATAGACTGGCCCGAGTCCACAAAGGCTATGCAGCGCAACTGGATCGGAAAGTCCACAGGCGTTGAGGTCAAGTTTGACATCGTAGGCGGCGGCGATTTCAGCATCTACACCACCTGTATCGAGACTATCTACGGCATCACCTTTATGGTGCTTGCTCCCGACGGCGATATCGTCAAGGAGCTCATGCCCCGCATCACCAACAAGGAAGAGGTACAGGCATACATCGACGAGACCTTAAAGAAAAACGATATGGACCGCACCGAGCTCAACAAGACCAAATCCGGCTGCGAGCTTAAGGGCGTTACCTGCATAAATCCCGTAAACGGCAAGGAAGTCAGAATGTTCATCGGCGACTTCGTTCTTGCAAGCTACGGCACGGGCGCAGTTATGGCTGTTCCCTCTCATGACCAGCGTGACTTTGAGTATGCTGTAGCTCATAATATTGATATGATACAGGTCATCGACGGCGATGAAAAGCTGGGACATGTTGACGTGTCCGAGAAGGCTTTTGAAAAGGGCGATTATCTGGGCAAGGGCTATAAGCTCATCAACTCCGAGGAATTTACCGGGCTCACCGTTGAAGAGGCTAAGGAAGCTATCACCTGCAAGCTGGAAAAAATGGGCGTAGCAAAGCGCACCACCAACTATCACTTCAGAGAGTGGATATTCGCCCGTCAGCGCTACTGGGGCGAGCCTGTTCCCGTTGTACACACCGAAAACGGCGA
>JBJFHQ010000399.1:0-6082 GCA_051893755.1 Oscillospiraceae bacterium | reverse complement strand
GCAAAGCATTTCATCGGAGGAGTGCCCTCGGGGATAAGCTTTATCGCCTTTTCATCACAGGGTCTGCCGTTGGCTCCGCCGGATACAAAGCCCTCGTGACATCTGTCGATTTTGTCCGCATCTGCAGGCCGATAGTGAGGATATCTCACCGAATACTCCCCTGCTCCGGTGACATAGCTTATGCCCGGCGCATTGGCTCCGTAAATATAGTCAAGCTGCTTCTGCGCATAGGGAATATACTCCCTTTCGCCGCAAAGCTCCGCAGCTATTATGAATATCATCGCACTTTTCAGCACGTTCATATTGCTGCCCCAGCAGAAGGCTCTTTCGGTCATTGCCGTACCGTAGCCGCAGCTGTCGGAAAGCTTTTTCAGCTCCGCAGCCTTTTCGGAAAAGCTCTTTTTCAGACGTACCTTCACGTTTTCATCGCCGAGGTCGGATAAGATGTACGCCAGCGCGCCCATTCCGCCCACCTCGCCAAAGCCCAGCGCAGTCTTGGGAAAATCCTCGTCAAGGCGCTTCATAAAATCACGGTGATATTTTTCCTCACCTGTAACACCGAACAGCTCCGCAGCTGCCCAGAAGCGGTTGTCAATGTCGTCATGCTCGCCGTAAACTCCAGTGCCGCAGCCCTCGGGATTGTCAAAGCCCAGAAATTCGGGGTTATTTTCCAGCCATTCATAGGACTTTTCAGCCGCCCTCAGAAGCTTATCCGCATACTCTCCGTCAAACTCGCGGTATATGCCCGAAGCAAGCGCCAGCACAGCCGCAGTATCAGCTGCTGCCATAGATGATACAGGCAGAAGATACATCTGCTGCCTGTCATTTTCGGGCATGATAAACGGCGCATGATGAGCGGTAGTCGCCTTGTGGTAGACAGCCCCGTCCTCGCGCTGCATTTTCATTATCCAGTCAAGCTCGACCTTGCATTCCGCCAGAATATCGGGCAGCTTTCCGCAGGGCGGGATATTGCTTTTCAGACGATAGAATCGGTCCGGGAAAAGTCTGCACCCGATAAGCATGTGCTGCAGAGCGACTGCTCCCGCAGTGACGTATCTGCCGTAATCGCCTGCATCGTGCCAGCCTCCGCAGACGTCCTTGGTCACGCTGTGGTCATACCATTCCGCAGCAGGCGCAGTGTGGCATTTCTTATGAACGAACTCACCCGCATATTCAGCCTCAAGCTCGCAGCCGCAGCGAAGATAATAGAACGCATGCAGCAGCACTTCGGCATTTTTACGGTACACATCATCGGATATCTCAAACTCTGCGGAGCGTTTTCCCGCCGCAGAAATATAGTATTTTCCGCTTTTGTCAAGGGAGGAAAAATCCGCCGTAAATACGGTATCGCCCGAAAGACTGTCAAAGCCGAATTTCTTGGTTGTGCCAGTCATAACACTATTTCCGTCCTTATCAACGACCGAAAAGGCTTCGGCAGGAAACGCCATATATGCGGTCTTTTCGGCACTCGGAAGATAGCCCGTCTGATTGATGAAGATATGATATTTATTTGTATTCATAATTTGTATTTTCCTTTCAGAATGATTTTTATGATTATAACAGAAAACATTCCGAAATGATATAACATATTCCGCAAAAAATTGTCTGTTTCTCTTTTTCGGTGCAGAATTTTTGAGATCTGCCGACTATTCACGGTTCGTTATAACTGCTAACTATAAACTATTCACTCTTCGCTGCTTAACTTACTCTCCGAACATTTCCTTCGTGAGCCCGCCCAGTATCTCCGTGCCCTTCACGAGCTGCTCGTCCGTGGGCGTGGAGAAATTCAGCCTGAATGACGTGATCTCGTCCGTCTCACTTATCATAAAAGCATTTCCCGGAACTACCGCAACCTTGTATTCCTCTACCGCACGCTTGCAGAATGCGGGCATATCGCTGCCCTCGGGAAGTGTCACCCAGATGAAAAGTCCTCCCTGGGGACGGGTAAACTTCACCTTTGAGGAAAATGTCTTATCAATGCAGTCCAGCATAAGTCCGCACTTGTGGCGGTATATCCCTCTGATATCCTCCAGATGCGCGTTCAGGTCGTACTTGGTGATGTATTCGCAGCATATCATCTGCGCCAGTATATTTGTATGTACATCCGATACCTGCTTGCAGACTACGATCTTCTGAATGACCTCCTTGGGCGCGCTGACAAAGCCCACACGCATGCCCGGAGCAAGTATCTTTGAAAAGCTGCCCGCATAGATGACCCGTCCGTCGGTATCAAGACTCTTTATGCTCGGGATATTCTCCCCCGCAAAGCGGATATCTCCGTAGGGATTGTCCTCCAGTATCATCACATCGTACTTCTTGGCAAGCTCATAGATAGCCTTGCGCTTTTCATAGCTCGTGCAGAGTCCCGTGGGATTCTGGAAATTTGCTATCACGTAGATAAGCTTCGCAGAAGGGTTTTCCTTCAGAGCGGCTTCAAGCTTTTCAAGGTCCATGCCGTCCTCTTCAAGATCGATTCCCACCAGCTTGGAATTGTAGGATTTGAAGGCATTCAGACAGCCCACAAAGCTGGGAGCCTCGCAGATAAGCGCGTCGCCCGGATTCAGAAATGTCTTGCAGGAAAGCTCGGAGGCCTGCTGTCCGCCCGATGTGATGATAAGGTCGTCGATATCGGGGTCAAAGCTGCCCTGTTCTGCAAGGCGCTTTTTCAGCGCTTCTCTGAGGGGAGTATAGCCCTCGGTCACGCTGTACTGCAGTGCTGCAACAGGCTCCTCGGAGAGTATCCTCTGTGTTATCTCGCCTATCTCCTTTGAGGGAAAAGCCTCGGGAGCGGGATTTCCCGCAGCAAGGGAGATAACTCCCGGGAGCGATGTAAATTTCAATATTTCTCTTATTGCGGAGGGTTTAAGCTCCGTTACTTTATCGGAAAATCTGTATTCCATTTTATTAATCCTCCTGTAAATATATATACTATGCTCTATTGCAAAATCTTTGACTTTGCCGCCGCCTTTGGCGGCGTTGCAAACAACTTTGTTGTTTGCAACAGAGGGCAGTATATCATTTTGTGGTACTTCCGAAGCCGCCGTTTCTGACACCCTCTGCGCTGTCGTCCACGGTTATGCCGTAGGGCAGGAATATTCCCTGAGCAATGCCCTGTCCGGCCTTTACCTCGCAGAGCTTGTCCCCCTCGTTGGTTATTTTCAGCATGATATGGCCCTCATTGTCCGAGCCGTAGTAATCGCTGTCGATAACGCCCACTGTGTTGTTGAGACGTACCCTGAATTTAAATCCCAGACCGCTTCTCGGGAACATCATCAGCACCCAGCCGTCGTCTATTTTCGACCTTATCCCCGTGGGGATAAGCGCAGTCTCTCCCGGCTTCAGTGCAAGGTCAAAGGGACAGTAAAAATCATAGCCCGCCGAGCCTGCGGTAGCTCTTTCGGGGAGCCTGATATCGTCATATGCGGCAGCAAGTCCGCCGAAAAGAGTATTTCCCTCCAGCGCCTTTTCAAACTGCTCACGGCTCACCTTTTCAAACTTCGCTATCCTGTTCATCGTCCTCTTCCTCTCGCTTTTCATAGATATATTCTTCATAGACTTCTTGGGGCACGGGCTTGTTCTTCACAGCAATCAGGAACTTTATCTTCTTGCCCTCTGCGGTAAACATCTTTTCGTGCTCTGTTTCGAGATTATACTCATATCCGCTGGCATGGACGTCCCGCGTCAGATAGGTTATCTCAAAGCCGCACTCTTCGAAATAGGGTATGGATTCCTCGAAGAGCTGGTCGTCGTCGGTCTTGAAATGAATCTCTCCGTTATCGCGGAGGAAAATGCGGTACTGGAGCAGCTGTCTCGGATGAGTGAGCCTGCGCTTCTGATGCTTTCCTCTGGGCCATGGATTGCAGAAATTGATATATATTCTGTCAACCACGTCCTCCTCTGAAAAAGCGGAGCTGATAAAGGATATGTTGTCTGTTACCAGCAGCACATTATCGGGAGTTTTCCCCGCCTCGGCGAAGGCCTTCTCGATAGTGCGCCTGCCCACGGCAAGCATCTCGCTTTTTATATCAACTGCAAGCCAGTTTATATCGGGATATTTAAGAGCAGCCTGCGCCGCAAACACTCCCTTTCCGCAGCCAAGCTCCGCATAAATGGGCTTTGAATTATCCTTGAATGCGGTGTGCCATTTTCCGCGCATATCCTCGGCATGGGGGATATAATATGGACACTGCGCCAGCTCGGGACGCGCCCATTTCTTTCTTCTCATTCTCATTGGAAAAATAACCGTCCTTTCGGAAAATATAACATTTTTCATTATCACATACTATTATAACACCGAAATATAAAATTGGCAAAATATTTTTATAAAAATTTCGTAAACCTGTTGATTTGCATAATTATTTGTGATATAATATAAATATATTATGTAATTTGGATAATCGGAGGACTATCAAATGAGCTACAAAAACGAATTCATCAAATTCATGTATGACAGCGGAGTGCTTACCTTCGGCGATTTTACGCTGAAAAGCGGCAGAAAGGCTCCCTATTTCATCAACACGGGCAACTATGTGACAGGCTCTCAGCTTGCACGTCTGGGCGGATTCTACGCCGACTGCATCAAGGAGAACAATATCCCCGTGGAGACTCTCTTCGGACCCGCTTACAAAGGTATCCCACTTGCTACCTGCGCTGCAGCTGCTCTTTACAGCAAGTACGGCATTGATGTGAGCTACTTCTTCGACCGCAAGGAGGAAAAGGACCACGGCGAAGGCGGAGTTTTCGTGGGCAAAAAGCCTGCTGACGGCGAAAAGGTCGTTATCATCGAGGACGTTATGACCTCGGGCAAGGCTCTCAGGGAAGTATATCCCAAGCTTACGGGTGCAGCAGATGTGAATATCACAGGCATGGTCATCACCGTAGACAGAATGGAAAAGGCTCTCGACAGCGATATGTCCGCCGTGCAGTCCGCATACAAGGAGTTCGGCGTTAAGGTATACTCCATCGTGACGATAAACGACATCATCAAGGCGATTGAGGACGGCGTTATCGGCGGAGCGGAATATCTCGACAAGATGAAGGAATACAGAAAAGCTTACGGCGTTGAATATTAAGGAGATCGTTCCTTATTTAGATTTTATTTTAAAGGAGTAGTTTAAAATGAGCGTAAAATTTGACCTCACCGTTATTGCCCCCGAGCTGCTGGACGCAGTTATCTGCATGGACAACTCCCCCGCATTTGAAGCCTTCAAGGACGAAATAAAGGCTATCCTTGCAGACTTCAGCAAAAATTCTCACTTCGGCTCTTCCTTTACTATCGACGAGACAGCTCTCACCGACAATATGACCGACACAATGATAAACATGCAGCAGGCATTCCTGCTCTGGACCTACAACGAGGAAAAAACTCTTCCCGCAGGCTCCGAAAAGAAATACACCACCTACTTAAAGCTGTTCTTCAAGTCCAACTGCGACAAGATAGCTGCTCTCAACGGCGGCTCCACCACAGTTGATGCCACCGAGGTAGCTGCTCTTAAGGACAAGTTCCTCGCAGAGGTAAAAACAGACTCTGCTCTGTACGCAAGCCTCAAGGACTTCTTCGGCGGATATATCTACGGCTATTTCTTCAACTATCTGGAGGAACAGACCGTTATGTCCAAGTATGCGGAGTTCCTCGTTTGTCTCGGCATCATGACAGGCAAGATATCCGCTTCCATAAGCTCTCAGCAGAAGATAATGCCCAAAATGGCATCCCTGCTCTGCGATGACAGACTTAAGTACATCAACGGCTTTATCCCCCTTGATGTTATGCTGGATATCGTATACAACCGCTTTGCATTCCCCAAGCTCGCCGAGGACAGAATGACAAGAGTCAAGACCGTCATCTCCGACTACATCACCTCTCACTACGACATGGAGACCGACGAGGGTGAAAAGCTTGTCTCAGCATCTGTTACCACAAACGTTATGACAGAACTCAACAGCGCTTACATAGAATCGGGCAAATACTCCGAGGACACCTATCAGAAGTCCTTCAGCGGCGTGCGCACCTTCCTTGATGCCAATGCCGACGATACCGGAGAATTTTCCGCGGAAAAGATACATTCCATCATCACCAAAAGAT
>JBJFHQ010000398.1:0-6083 GCA_051893755.1 Oscillospiraceae bacterium | reverse complement strand
TGGCGGTGCCGCCGTTGGTGGTATCCTTGAGCTCGCCGCCTGCGAAGTAGTCGAAGCCGCTTTCGATGAGCTCGCAGCTTATCTCATAGTAGTCGTTTCTGCTTGCCTGATGAGCATAGTATGCGGCAGGAGTTGCATGGTTGAGGTTAACTGTGGAGACGATGCCCACCTTGTAGCCCAGCTGGTCCTTCAGCTTTTCTGCGATGGTCTCGTATTCGGTGGTAAAGGTCTCGTCCATGTTGATAGTACCGCTGTAGGTCTTGTGTCCCGTTGCGAGTGAGGTGGCGGTGGAAGCGGAGTCGGGGCAGAAGGAGGTGGAATCGTAGGTGACTGCCGAGCCGCATACGGGGAAGGTCATAAAGCTGAGCTTTTTGTTTGCTTCAAGAATGCCGTTGTCGTTGGTGTCTGCAAGAGCGGAGTAATAGTCCGCACTGAGCTGGACCTGAGGGAAGCTCATTCCGTCGCCGATGAACATGAATATGTACTTAGGCTTTTTGCCTGTGTAGGAGCCTGCGGTCACAGTCTGTGCTGCTTCTGCTTCGGGAGCGCCGTTGATGCAGCTCACAGCTGCTGCTCCGCCTGCGATAACGACCGCCGACACAGCTGCGATCGCCTTAGATATCTTCTTTTTTCTCATCATCATTACTTTTCTCTCCTTAATTATTCGTTTGATTTCGGGGTTATCCTTGATCACAATTTAAATTATATCCCGTCTCTGTAAAATCCAAAAGTAAGGTTGTGTTAAGCTTTAATAAAACAGCCGGATATAAGAACCTGTCCACATAGGCGTATACGCACGTATTTTCGGCAAATTTTGCCGCAGATTGCGTTAAAAATGCTTGCCGGGCGCCAGCCCGCCTGCGCATTTTTGCCTTATCTGCAACAAAATTATGCTCGAAAATCCGTACGCATATCCTATGTGGACAGGTTCTAAGCTTTTATGATTGTCGTGAAAAGCTGTTTTATGTGCACAAAAAAACCGCAAGTGATTTATTTAAAATGTAAAAAAGAATCGAAAAATATTGAATTAGTAGGAATTATGAGTTATAATAAAAATGTGTAAGTGCCCGTTGTAAAGCTGTTCGGCACGTGCTTATGCCGCATAAAAACAAAGGAATAGCTTTGCAGATACTCAATTTAGTCCGAAAGGAGAATCAGCTGATGACGCCCGAAAAAAGCAGGAGAATTGCTTTGTGTACCTGTAAGATACAGGACGAGACTATCGGAAAGTTAGTGAATGAAATATGTCATGAAGCCAATAAATTGGGTTACTATGTGGTGATTTACAATTCCTTTTATGATTTCTATCAGGATAACAGTATAAGCAAAAGCTCACGGAGCGTTTTTTCTCTCATGGATTATTCTGTTCCTGCGGGCATCATTATCCTCGGCGAGACCTTTCAGGAAAAGGATGATGTTACTATCAGGGATATCACTCAAAAGGGCAGAAATGCGGGTATCCCCGTTGTTTCCGTGGATAAGCAGATCGAGGGCGCAAGCTGTGTGCTTTTTGACTATTCCACCGCCTTTGAGAGGATAGTCCGCCATATCGTGGAGTTTCACGGCTGCAAGCGAGTGGATTTTCTCGGCGGCATCAAGGATAACCCCTTTTCGGAGGAAAGGCTTGACGTATACAAAAAGGTCATGGAGGAAAACGGGCTTCCCATTGAGGATTTCCGCATAGATTACGGTGATTTCTGGGATTTTCCCGCAGCAAAGGCGGTCAACGGCTTTCTTGCTGCTGAGGATACTCCTCCCGAAGCGATAATATGTGCAAATGATTCAATGGCAATAACTGCCTGCCGTGTTCTGGAGGAGCACGGATATTCCGTTCCGGACGATGTGTTAGTTACAGGCTTTGACGGTATCGAGCAGGAAAAGTATCATTCTCCGCGATTTACAACGGCATACAGGAATACGGGAAATGCGGCAAAGGCGGCTGTGGAGCTTATCCATTCGCTGAGCTGCTCTGCGGAGGACGTTACCCGAAAGGTAATGGTCCCGTATGATGTGACGTTTTCCCAGTCCTGCGGCTGTCAGCCCATTGAGTACAGAAAGGTCAACAACGTGCTGATGAATCTGTACGAAAGGCTCAATCAGTGCGACGAGCTGGTAGTCAGCATGAATTTTATGAACAATGCTCTTACGGCATGCTCCTCCGTGATGGAGGCGCTGCCGAAGATCGAGCATTACATCGGCGTGCTTTATTCCGATGCTATTTATCTGAATTTCAGGAAAAGCTTTCTGTCCAACGATATCAATACCGATTTTGAAAAGCCTATCGGGCATGGGGAAAAAATGGTGCATGTGGTCTCCTATGTGGCAACTCATCCCAAGATCGAGATGAAGGAGTTTTCCTTCGGAGAAAAGCCGCCCTACCTTGACAATACGGAGAATATGCGCCAGAACCGCACGGTAATGATCATCCCTCTCAATTATCAGGAGAAGATATTCGGTTATCTGAGTATATATTTCTATGCCGATGTGCTTCAGTATGATAATCTGTATAAATTCTCGATGAATTTCAACCATTCCCTTGATACGGTGAAAAACAAGGAGATAATGCTGACTGTCAACAGCGTGCTGGAGGGAGCTAACCATAAGCTGGAATTTGCGTACGCTCATGACAGTATGACAGGGCTCCTTAACCGACGGGGCTTCTATCAGAAGCTTATGGAAAAGATCGAAAATTTTGAAAAGGGATATGTTTTCGTTGCGTCTGTGGATATGGACGGACTGAAAAATATCAACGACAATTTCGGTCATCAGGAGGGCGACTTCGCTATCAAGCAGATCGCGGGAGCTCTGATCAGATGCAGCGGCGATGAGGGAATATGCGCGCGCTTCGGCGGAGACGAATTTGTGTCGGTCATCTTTTCCGACCGCAGAGATGACCCGCTGTTTTCGGGCTTCAAGGAACATATGGCTGCTGAGATAGAGGATATCAACAAAAAGTACGAAAGAGAATATAAGATCGACGCAAGCTATGGAACTGAGGTCTCCGAGATAAACGAGGAGATCGACCTGGATACGATAATGCGCTGTGCCGATGAAAAAATGTACGAAAGCAAAATGAGCCGCGGAGTCAAATTCAGAAAGTCCAAAAGAGAATAATAAATACGGCGTCTCCTGAGATCGTCATTGATCTGCGGCGGCGCCGTTTGTTTGCGGAAAAAACATAGATCGAGAGGGGAAAATTATGAGCAAACCACCATTTTATCATGTGAAAAAGCGCACGCTGCTTGCTGTGGCAGGCTGTGTATGGCTTGCTGCGGGAGTAAATGTTGCAAGGCTGGGGATATTGTCCTATATGACGCTGCAAAAAATATCAGTTGTACATATCCTGTTGTCGGTCCTTGTGTTCTGCGCCTTCGGAGCGATGTTCTACAAAATGAGCATGAAGCACACAAAGCGCATCAAAGGCTTCGCAGAGGCAACAAAGCCCATATGGCACTTTTTCGACCTGAGATCCTACTGTATCATGGCGTTCATGATGGGCGGAGGTATATGGCTCCGTTCGTCGGGGCTTGTTCCCGATGTGTTCATTGCCGTATTTTATACAGGACTTGGCTGTGCGCTGGCACTGGCAGGAGTGCTGTTCTGGGTGATGTTTGCCGTGTATAAGGAAGCTGAAGAATGATCATATTATACTAGGCTCTATTGCAAAATCTACGATTTTGCAATGCTCGGCAATAAAATTGCCGAGCGGCGGCAAAGCCGCCAGAGCCGTCGTACATACTGCCCTCGCAAAGTCTTTGACTTTGCAACAGAGGGCAGTATGTACAATAAACTCCGTCCGAATGATCGGGCGGAGTTTTTGTTTCATATCATATCAGGCTTCGGCGGGAGCAGCCTCCTGCTTCTTTGAGCCGTTTCCCTTATTGCTGCGCTTATTTTCAAGGTATACCCAGAGGGGACCGGATACGCAGAGGGAGGAATAGGTTCCCGATATCATTCCGACCATAACGGGGAATGAGAAGGGAATAATGGACTGTACATCATAGATAAGAGCAACTACTGTAACTGCCAGCATTGCAAGTATCGTAGTCAGCGATGTGATGATAGAACGTGTAAGCGACTGATTGATGCTTCTGTTGGTAATTTCCGCAAGAGAGAGCTTTTCATTTCTGTAAAGCTGCTTGTTCTCTCTGATGCGGTCGTAGATAACGATGGTATTGTTGATGGAATAACCGAGGATAGTCAGGACAACTGCCATAAAGTTGGAGTCGATGTCCATGCGGAAGATGACGAAGGTCGCATATACCATGAAAATATCATGGAACAGAGCGATTACTGCGCATACACCGGCAAGCCAGCCGCCGATATTCTTGAATCGTATCGCGATGTAGATGATAAGCACGATAGAGGAGAATACTACCGCAACCAGACACTTAAGGAAGAAGGTCTGTCCGGAAGCAGCGGAAACATCGGAGGACTGTATGAGCTCAAGATTGTTTTCGCTGTAAATCTCGTCCAGCTTGCTTGTAAGCTCGAACTGGCCGTCGGAATTAAGCTCGGTCTTTGCGTTTATCTCCACCTGTATCTTGTTCCTGCCTGTGGTGAAGTCGGAGCCTGTGTTCACAGCAACCTCTGCTCCGCCGAGAGCGTTCTGAACGGAGCTTTTGAAGTCGTCGGGAGAGATCTCTCCGTCGTAAACGTAGGAGAGCATCGTTCCGCCCACAAATTCGATATCAAGCTTTACGCCTGCAAATACCGTGAAGAGAATGCCCAGAGCGATTATTGCCAGTGAAATGATCAGATAACGCTTGCTGTTGCCGATAAAATCAATATTAAAGGTCTTTTTCTTCATTATCTTTCACCTCCGTACAGCTTGACGTTTCTGAGCGCCTTGAACTTGGAAATTGACGAAAGCATCAGGTGCGAGCATACAACTCCGAAGAAGAGGTTCAGTATGGTACCTGTCAGCAGTGTGTAGCCGAAGGAGTAGATAGTACCTGCTGTGGAGGGACCGAACATAAAGAATACGAAATTCAGTACCTTTGCGAAGAAGCTGTCGGGAGTACCGAAAGCGCCCATAAGGATAATTGCGACAAGAATCATGGTGACGTTTCCGTCAACGATAGCAGAGAGGGCGTTCTTGTAGCCCACCTCGATAGCGCCGTCGAGGGTCTTGCCCTTGTTTATCTCCTCCTTGATGCGCTCAAAGGTGATAACGTTGGCGTCAACGCCCATGCCGACAGCAAGTATGATACCAGCGATACCGGGGATAGTGAGGATAGAGCTGTTCATAAATCCGAAATATCCCGATACCACGGCGAGTGTGCCAGCCACCTGACCGATAAGTGCGATATCAGCTACCAGACCGGGCAGACGGTAAACGATGATCATGAATATCGCGATAACAGCAAATGCGATGATACCTGCGATGACCATAGCATTGAGAGCGCCTGTGCCCATCATGGGAGAAATTGTGGAGAAGCTCGATGTTTCAAGCTTGAAGGGAAGTGCACCGGAATTTATCTTATCCGCTAAGGACTTTGCGCTGTCCGCGTCAAAGCTGCCCGTGATGGTGGCATTTCCCGAGGGGATTGCCTCGTTTACGGTTGGAGCGGATATCATAGTATCGTCCATCCAGATAGAGATGCAGTCGTGACTTTCGGCAAGTCTTGCAGTTGCCTCGGCGAATTTTGTGGTACCGTCGGCGGTAAGCTCCAGAGCTACTACCCACTGACCTGTTCCCGATTCGGTGGTTGCGTTCTGATAAGCTGCATATGCCTTAGATACGTCCTTACCTTCAAGGATAATGCTTTCTGCAGTAATGCCGGAGGGCTTATTGAGCTCGTCTCTCTCGTCGCTTTCGCGGAAGGTCAGAGCCGCTGTTTCGCCCAGCTCCTTAACGGCAGCCTGCGGGTCGAAGTCGGTCTCGTCTTCTTTCCATGGGAAACGGACGATGATACGGTCGTTGTTGTAGTCGATGTACGATTCATAGTCGGTGATGCCCAGATTTATCATACGCTGAACGATGACCTCCTTGGCGGAGTCGAGCTGAGAATCGTCGGCGTCAAATCCCTCGGGAGGAGTAAAGGTTACGTCCACGCCGCCCTTGATGTCGATGCCGAAGC
>JBJFHQ010000397.1:0-6090 GCA_051893755.1 Oscillospiraceae bacterium | reverse complement strand
ACAGATGAAGCACTCTTTCCTTGATTTCCTGAGTTCTTCCCTGATTCCAGAACTGAGTGCCGATATATCCGCAGGTACGTCTTGCAACGTTCATCTTATTCTGATCTCTGTTGCCGCACTGAGGACACTCCCACACCAGCTTTCCCGCATCGTCGTTAACGATGTTTATCTCTCCGCTGTAGCCGCATACCTGACAGTAATCGCTCTTAGTGTTGAGCTCCGCGTACATGATGTTGTCATAGATATACTTGATGACAGTCAGAACAGCGTCGATGTTGTTCTGCATGTTGGGTACCTCAACATAGCTGATAGCGCCGCCGGGGGAGAGCTTCTGGAACTGGGATTCAAACCTGAGCTTGTCAAAGGCATTGATATTTTCGGTAACATGAACATGATAGCTGTTGGTGATATAATTCTTGTCGGTCACGCCCTCTATCTTGCCGAAGCGCTTCTGTAAGCATTTAGCAAACTTGTAGGTAGTGGATTCCAGGGGAGTGCCGTACAGGCTGAAATCAATAGTAGTTTCTGCTCTCCATTTAGCGCAGGCGTCGTTAAGGTGCTGCATAACTTCAAGAGCGAAGGGTGTAGCCGACGGATCGGTGTGAGACTTTCCCGTCATATAGCGGGTGCACTCGCAAAGTCCCGCATAGCCCAGTGAAATCGTAGAATATCCGTTGTATAACAGCTTAGTGATAGGCTCGCCCTTTTTCAGTCTTGCGAGAGCGCCGTACTGCCAGAGTATAGGCGCAGCGTCGGAAAGAGTGCCCTTTAAGCGGTTGTGACGGCACATAAGAGCACGGCGGCAAAGCTCAAGACGTTCGTCGAGTATCTTCCAGAATTTATCCATATCTCCGCCCGAAGAGCATGCTGCGTCCACAAGATTGATCGTAACAACGCCCTGATTGAATCTTCCGTAGAATTTGGGATTGCCCTGTTCGTCCCTGTAAACGGTCAGGAAGGAGCGGCAGCCCATGCAGGGATAGCAGTTTCCGTCCTTAAGGTCAAACATCACCTTTTCGGAGATATAGTCGGGGACCATTCTCTTAGCGGTGCATTCTGCGGCAAGCTTTGTAAGATACCAATATTTGCTGTCCTCGGTGACGTTATCCTCTTCAAGAACATAGATGAGCTTGGGGAATGCGGGAGTGATGAACACGCCCTTTTCGTTCTTTACGCCCTGTATACGCTGTTTGAGGACCTCCTCGATAATGCAGGCAAGATCGTCTCTGGTCTGTCCCTCGGGGACCTCGTCAAGGTACATGAATACGGTAACAAAGGGAGCCTGACCGTTTGTAGTCATAAGAGTGATGACCTGATACTGTATCATCTGAACGCCTCTGTTGATCTCTTCCTTAACGCGCATCTCAGCAATTCGGTTGATCTTTTCATCATCTGCTTCGATGCCCGCTGCCTGAAATTCCTCGCGGACTTCCTTGCGGAACTTTTCACGGCTGACCTGAACAAAGGGAGCGATGTGCGACAGAGAGATGCTTTGTCCGCCGTACTGGGAGGAAGCTATCTGTGCGATTATCTGGGTAGCGATATTGCATGCTGTGGAGAAGCTGTGAGGTCTGTCGATCATAGTCTCGCTGATAACGGTGCCGTTTGTGAGCATATCCTCGAGGTTTACAAGACAGCAGTTGTGCATGTGCTGAGCGAAATAATCCGCATCATGGAAATGGATGATACCCTCCTCATGAGCCTCCACGATATCGTGGGGGAGAAGGAAACGCTTTGTGATATCCTTGCTGACCTCGCCTGCCATATAATCGCGCTGAACGCTGTTTACGGTAGGATTTTTATTTGAGTTTTCCTGCTTGATCTCCTCATTATTGCATTCAAGAAGGCTCAATACCTGTTCATCTGTAGAATTGGATTTTCTTACGAGCGCTCTCTGATAGCGATAAGTGATATAGTTTTTGGCAACAGGGTAAGCATCGTTGGACCTTATCTGCATTTCGACCATATCCTGGATTTCCTCAACGCCTGCCGCGCGGCTCATATCGGAGCAGATCTTCGTAACATTTTCGGTGATGTCGTCTATCTGTTCATCGGAAAGTCTTTCCGCTTCCTTAACGCTGTTGTTGGCTTTTGACACAGCATTTTTTATCTTTGAGGAATCGAACTCTTCCTCTGCGCCGTTTCTTTTGATGATCTTCATTGAATCAAATCCTTTCACATTTTCCCATATATACTTAAATCACATCAGAGCTGATCCGGTGATATACAATGTATATTTTGTAATTTTTGTAACCATTTTGTAAGTAACGCAAATTTTTACTTTTTAGTGGCCTCACTATATATTGTATCACTTTTTGAGAAAATGTCAATATGTTGTGTATCAATGAAATCATCTTTGGAAATAATGACATATTAAGCCTTGGAATGAACAAATAAATTGTATAATAATGCTATTGACTATGGAAATCAACAAGTAAAAATATTTTTGTGTAAAATGCACAAAAAATCATAGAAAATAAGTAGGTAAAACGTATTTCCGTAATGTGCTATCATCTGTTTCTGTCAACGATATGGCGAAGATAAGCGAAGGTATAGTCCTCTCCCTTTTCGGCGAGCATGGTGAGCATATGCTCTAAAAGAGCGGAGGTCTTGGGGTGAATCATTCGAGTAGCCTTGCCCCGCAGGAAGTATTCGAGGGGGGCTCTGTCGGTGTAATTGTCACCCATGTATATCTTGCTGGCAGCGACTCTGTCGCAGAACATTTCCACCACATAATTCAGCGGCATTTTCACACCCTGAATTTTTCTGGTTTTGGGATTGTAATCGGTCCAGTATTCAAAATGGTGACGATTCCTGCCCTTGTGGTGCATCCATGCTGTGGAATAGCCCTTCTGTTCACGCTCAGCCTCGTTGGGGCTGCGGGTGCCCTGATAATTTTTGCAGCTGATGATAAACTCGGCGGGGCTGTATTTTGACAGATCGTGGAGCAGTCCCTGAACCGGAATGCCTGCCCGAATGCAGTTTTTGATGACCTCGTGCCTGTGGCGGGTCACTGTTTTTAAATGCGCATATATTTTGTTCATAAAAGCACCTCACATAATATATTGATTTCCGTTGGTCAGACAGGGTTTGTCAGATGCCCGTAAGCGCCTGCCTTCCGATATTTCCCCATATCCTCGCAGCGGCGGTATTCCCGTATTTCCTCCATGTCAAACTCCGCATAGACAAGCCCGTCAAAGGTCTCGCTTGCTGCGATGATGAGATTATCATCACGTCCCCACACCACGGGACTGAATGCGCAGGAGCAGCCGCCCGTTTCCGAGGGCGGGTTTGCCATAGCTATTCCGACCATGTTCTGCATAGCTTCAACGGAAAGCTCCCGCAGACGGAAGGGCTTCATATCGCCGCAGTCGTTGGGCAGCATTATCAGCTCTGCGCCCTGCAGCATAAGTTCTCTTGCACTTTCGGGATATTCCCGGTCATAGCATATCATCACACCGATAGATATCCCGTCAAAGCTGCATACACCGAATTTTTCTCCGCCTTCAAGATAACGTTCCCTGTCAAAATCGCAGGTATGCACCTTTGAGTATTTAAGCAGCACCGAGCCGTCCCGACCGATGATGTAAGCCGTATTTTGGGGATATTTCCTGCCCTTTGTAAAGGCTGTTATCACAACGCCTATATCAAGCTCTGCGGCTGTCTGCCTGACACGGTCAAGATATGGACTGTCGTCGTCTAAGGCGTTATTGCACCAGCTGATAAACTCCGTGTCATGCTCTATTTCCACAACAGGCTTCAGAGTGCCGCATATTCCGGGAAATTCGTAGGAGGTGAGAAAGCACTCGGGAAACAGGACCATATCCGCACCGCCCGACTTTGCTTCTCTTATAAAATCAATTGCAAGCGCAGTATTTTCTTCGATATCGGACGAAGATGTCCTGTGCTGTACCATGGCTATTCTGAATATTTTCATATACCTATCATCTCCCAACCTGAAGCTTATCCATTCTATTACAATTATACCATATTATCCGATAATAATCAACAAATAAAGCAAAATTTCCAACAAAAAAGCCGTCGGTTCCGACGGCATTGATTCAGGGGATAACCTCGTAGTTATCCGCAGCATTTTCCTTTGTGGCGTATTCGGTGACGTTGAGCACCTTCACCTTAAGGGGACGGGTACCGATGTTTATCTCGATGATATCGCCCACCTTCACGTCATAGGAAGCTCTTGCAGGCTTTCCGTTGACCGAGACCTTTTCGGCATCGCATGCCTCATTAGCAACGGTCCTTCTCTTGATAAGCCTTGTTATCTTCAGATATTTGTCAAGTCGCATAAGTGTTCTCCCATTAAAAAAGGGCTGACTGCGAAAAAGATCGCCGTAAGCCCCACAAAAACAATTACTTATTGTTTACAGAATCCTTAAGACCCTTTCCTGCCTTGAAAGCAGGAACCTTGTGAGCAGGCTGAAGCTGCTTTTCATGTGTTCTGGGGTTGATAGTCTCCTTAGCTGCTCTGTCGCGTACTTCAAATGTACCAAAGCCTACGAGCTGTACCTTGTCACCATTCTGGAGAGCCTCGGTAACAACCTCTGTGAAAGCCTTGACAGCCTTCTCAGCGTCCTTCTTGGTGAACTCGCCCTTTTCGGCTACTGCATTAATAAGTTCTGCCTTTGTCATTGTTTTTACCTCCGTAAATTTAATGGATAAACCATTTTTTAATTTTTTTTAGCTTTCTGCCAAACAGCGTCCAGCTCATTTATAGTAAGGGATTCAATTGATTTCCCCTCACTTCGTAAAATATCCTCGACAGCTTTAAATCTGCCGATAAATTTGTCCGACGCTCTGGTCAGACATTCCTCAGCGTCCGCGCCGCAGAGCCGTGAAACATTTACTGCGGAGAACAGCACATCGCCGATCTCATCCCGGATACTGTCCTCGCTGCCCGAAGCGATAGCAGCTTTAAGCTCTGCGATCTCCTCTTCAAGACGGGCAAGAGCATCCTCTGCAGAACCGAAATCCATACCTGCGCGTTTTGCACGCTGTCCGATCTTCTGAGCCCTCATAAGAGCGGGGAGAGCGGAGCATACAGATTCCAATGTTTCGGAATAGGTTTCCTGACCCTTTGTTTTCTGTTTGATGTCGTTCCAGTTTTTCAGCACGTCCTCGGTGCCTGATACGTTTACATCTCCGAAAACGTGAGGGTGACGGATTATCAGCTTTTCGCAGATATCATTTACCACATCGCCGAAAGTGAAGCTGCCCTGTTCCTCCTCGATGCGCGAATGGAAAACCACCTGCAGCAGAACATCGCCCAGCTCCTCACGGAGCATTTCGGGGCTGTTCATGTCGATAGCCTCCACAGTTTCGTAAACCTCCTCAAGGAAATCCTTGCGGATCGAAGCATGGGTCTGCACCTTATCCCAGGGACAGCCGTTTTCGGAACGGAGAATAGTCATTATCCTGCACAGATCGTCTATATTGTAATGATCCTTAAATTCAAAATCCATTTTGACATTCCTTCGTCCATAGGTAATACAGAAGCCGTTTTACGTCATTTGACTCCATATATTATATATTAACCCATATTTGTCAAAATTTCAAGTCTTTTTTTAATTTTTTTGAGAAATCAGCATTTTTAACGTACTTTTGTCAAATAAGCCCTCAAAATATGTGCTTATTATGTAAATAACAGCCCCAAAGCACACTGAAATAATAGTAGCTGACCCGTCGCTGAGACATTTTTTAAGCATTTCGCAGGACAAATAAGCAGCTGCTCCGCAGAGTATTCCCGCAAAAAAAAGCTTACCGCATGTAATAAGAATGCTTTTCAGACTGCATGAGGTGATCTTTTTCAGAAGGATAATAGCTGCAGTGCATATTGCGAAATAGCTGATATCGGTAGATATGGCAGCGCCCACAGCGTTAAGCTTCGGTATCGGTACCAGCAATATGTTTCCCGCAGCCTTTACTGCCGCGCCTGCCGCCATGAGCTTTACGGGGATGTCCTGCCGTCCCGCCGCCTGAAATACGGGGAATATCGCGGCGGATATGCACAGAAATATTATCCCTGCGCCCATTGCCGACAAGGACGGAGCAGCAGCGTTTATTTCTGCGGGACTG
>JBJFHQ010000396.1:0-6108 GCA_051893755.1 Oscillospiraceae bacterium | reverse complement strand
CGTCATACTCCTTTCTTCAACAACTACAGACCTCAGTTCTATTTCAGAACAACTGACGTTACAGGCGTTATCACTCTTCCCGCTGATAAGGAAATGTGCATGCCCGGCGATAACGTTTCTATCGACGTTGAGCTCATCACTCCTATCGCTATTGAAGAGGGTCTCCGCTTCGCTATCCGTGAGGGCGGACGTACAGTAGGTTCAGGCGTTGTTACTAAGATCAACGAATAATCTTACTGAATAAACGATCTTTTAGAAGCAAGAGGCAGTTTATCTGCTCCTTGCTTCTTTTTTTGCTGATATTTGAAAAAAGACCCGAAGCGCGAGGCTTCGGGTCTTTTGTAAGTATTATCGGTCTGATAATTATTCTGCAGCAGGAGCTGATACGGGGCAGGTATCTGCACAGGTACCGCAGTCGATGCAGGTAGCGGGGTCGATCTGATACTGTGTATCACCCTGAGAAATTGCACTTACAGGACATGCGTCTGCACATGCGCCGCAGCTGATGCAAGCGTCGGAAATTTTGTATGCCATAATATAGACACCTCCATATAGTATTAAGAACATAACTTTGTTCATACCTCTATTATATCATATCTTTCATAAAAAGCAAGACCAAATTGTAAATTTTCTGTTTTTTCAATAAATTTCTAATAAACACTTGAAATTTTGTTTCAAATCAGTTACAATATAATTGTAGCGCTTTTTGTAAAAAGCAGAAGAATTTTTTGTGAAATGAGAGGGAAAATTATGAAACGGACAGGGCTTTCGTCTTCATATTCGCTGTGTGCGGCTGTATCTTCATGCAGACGTTCTGCTGTTGTACCCTCTTATACGCTGTGGCATAGCCGCAGTTTTTTTATTCCATGCTTTTGCGCATGACTTTGACTTGTGAAACGGAGGATTTGTTATGTCAAAGAAGGTTGCTGTTATTATGGGCAGCGACAGCGATTTCCCGATCGTTAAGGACGCTGTCAAGGAACTTAAAAATTACGGGGTGGAGTATGAGGTACATGTGATGTCCGCTCACCGCACTCCCGAGCTGGCTGCCGATTTTGCTAAGAATGCCAAGGCAAACGGCTTCGGCGTTATTATCTGCGCCGCAGGCATGGCGGCTCACTTGGCGGGAGTTATCGCAGGCAATACCACGCTCCCTGTTATCGGTATCCCCATAAAGTCTACATTTGACGGGCTGGACGCTCTTCTCGCTACCGTTATGATGCCTTCGGGTATCCCAGTTGCTACCGTTGCAGTCAACGGCGCAAAGAATGCCGCAGTCCTTGCTGTTCAGATGCTCGCTCTCTCCGACGACGCTCTCGCCGCAAAGCTGGAGGAGTCCAAGAAGAAAATGATCGAGGGCGTTATCGAAAAGGATAAGGCTATGCAGAAAATGGTCGCTGAATTATAATTTTGTCTGTAAATAAAATCTATATACATTAATAAATATTTTTTGGAGGAATCTATCATGGCTAACTATGAGAAAAAGGAACAGCTCTACGAGGGCAAGGCTAAAAAGGTTTTCGCAACTAATGACCCCGATATCGTTATCGTTGACTACAAGGACGACGCTACCGCTTTCAACGGCGAAAAGAAGGGTACTATCCGCGGCAAGGGCGTTGTTAACAACAAGATGACAAACTACATGTTCAAACTCCTTGAAAAGGAGGGCATCCCTACTCACCTTATCGAAGAGCTCTCCGACAGAGAGACTGCCGTTAAGAAGGTGGAGATCGTTCCCCTCGAGGTAATCGTGAGAAACGTTGCGGCAGGAAGCTTCTCCAAGAAGCTGGGTATTGCAGAGGGTACTCCCCTTAAGAGACCTACTCTCGAATTTTCTTACAAGAACGATGATCTGGGCGATCCCTTCATCAACGATTACTATGCTCTCGGTCTCGGTCTCGCTACCGAGGAGGAGATCGCTGATATCACAAAGTATGCTTTCGCAGTAAATGACTTTATGCTTAAGTTCTTCAAGGAGCACAACATCGACCTTATCGACTTTAAGATCGAGTTCGGAAGATTCCACGGCAAGATACTCCTCGCCGACGAGATATCTCCCGATACCTGCCGCTTCTGGGACAGCACAACTCATGAGAAGCTGGACAAGGACCGCTTCCGCAGAGATATGGGCGGCGTAGAAGAGGCTTATCAGGAAATGATGAAGAGAATTTTCGGCGAATAATCAATTGATCACACAGATCATAGGGACAGGCATGGTCTGCCCTGTGGTCGGGAAAGGTATTTCATAATATGGGTGGATTTTTTGGAGCGGCATCTCATAACGACTGCATCAGCGACGTGTTTTTCGGCACAGATTATCACTCGCATCTCGGAACAAGAAGGGGAGGTATGACTGCATATTCTCCCGAGCTGGGCTTTCAGCGCAGTATTCACAGGATAGAAAACTCTCCCTTCCGCACAAAGTTTGAAAAGGACGTTGAGGAAATGCGGGGAAATCTCTGCATAGGCTGCATAAGCGATTCCGACCCCCAGCCTATCCTCGTGCGTTCCAAGCTGGGACTTTATGCTATCTGCACGGTGGGCATCATCACCAATGCCGAGGAGCTGGCAAGAGAGATACTTGACAGCTGCTCCGAAAGCTTTGAGGTCATGAGCAGCGGAAACGTCAACACAAGCTCACTTATCGGCGCGCTTATCGCACAGAAGCCGACCATTACCGAGGGCATCAAGTATGCTCAGAGCAAGATAAAGGGCTCCATGTCCCTGCTTATCCTCGATAAGGAGGGCATCATCGCCGCAAGGGACAAGTACGGCAGACTGCCTATCATCATAGGAAAACGCAGCGACGGCTTCTGCCTTTCCTTTGAGTCCTTTGCTTTCCAGAAGCTGGGCTATCAGACCTACAGGGAGCTGCTCCCCGGCGAGATAGTGCGTATCACGCCCGACAGCGCCGAGACTCTTTCTCCCGGTGAGAACGAAATGCGGATATGCTCCTTCCTGTGGACCTATTACGGCTATCCAAACTCCGTCTACGAGGGCGTTACCGTCGAGACCATGCGTACCCGCAACGGCGAGATAATGGCTGAACATGATATCAAAAACGGCACTCTTCCCGATGTGGATTATATCTGCGGCGTTCCCGATTCGGGCATACCTCATGCTATCGGCTATGCTAACCGCAGCGGTATCCCCTTCGCAAGACCGTTTATCAAGTATACTCCCACATGGCCCAGAAGCTTTATGCCTACCAGCCAGTCTATGCGAAACAAGGTCGCAAAAATGAAGCTTATCCCTGTGCATGAGCTTATCGAGGGCAAGAAGCTGCTGTTCGTGGACGACAGTATCGTTAGAGGCACTCAGATGCGCGAGACCGTTGAATTTCTTTACGACAACGGCGCGAAGGAAGTCCATATGCGCTCTGCCTGTCCGCCCATTATGTACGGCTGCAAGTATCTGAATTTCTCCAGAAGCAACTCCGATCTTGAGCTTATCGCAAGAAAGATAATCGACGAGTTCGAGGGCGCTGAGGGTATGAAATATATCGAGGAATACAGCGACACCAACACAGAAAGAGGTCAGAAGCTCCGCAAGGAGATCTGCAGAAGATTAAAGCTCACCTCACTGGAATTCCAGTCCTTGGAGGGAACTGTGAAGGCGATAGGTCTTGATGAATGCAAGCTCTGTACCTACTGCTGGAACGGAAAGGAATGATCAAAAGTGTTCGATAATATCCATGAGGAATGCGGAGTGTTCGGCATCTACAGCCCCGATACCTCCGATGTGGCAATGCAGACCTATCTGGGACTGTATGCCCTCCAGCACCGCGGACAGGAGTCCTGCGGCATCGTCGTGAACGACAGAGGACTTTTTAACTATCACAAGGACTTAGGTCTCGTTCACGAGGTCTTTGACAAGGACACCCTCGCAAGACTGGGACAGGGCAATATCGCCGTGGGTCATGTGAGATATTCCACCACGGGAAAGCCTATCCGCTCAAATGCGCAGCCGCTGGTGGTGCGCCATATCAAGGGCCCCCTTGCTATCGCCCACAACGGAAATCTTGTCAATGCAAGAGAGCTTCGCACAGAGTATGAAAACAAGGGCATGATCTTCCACACCACCAATGATACCGAGGTCATTTCCTACGCTATCACCGAGGCACGCCTCACATCGGGCTCTATCGAGGACGCTGTGGAACAGATGATGTACAGGATAAAGGGCGCTTATTCGCTGGTCATCATGTCGCCGAAAAAGCTTATCGCCGCAAGAGACCCCGACGGCTTCCGTCCCCTTTCTTTGGGTAAGCTGGACGACAGCTGGGTCGTTGCCAGTGAGACCTGCGCTTTCGACAGCATCGGCGCAAAGTTCGTCAGGGATATAAAGCCCGGCGAGATAGTTGTCATCGACGAGAACGGTTTGCGCACTATTGAAACTCACTGCGGCAGTAAGGGTCATATCTGCGTGTTTGAGTACGTTTATTTCGCAAGACCCGACTCGGTCATCGAGGGCTCAAGCGTGCATATGGCAAGACTCAGAGCGGGAAAATATCTCTGGAGAGAACATCCCGTTGATGCGGATATCGTCATAGGCGTGCCCGATTCGGGACTTGACGCGGCGCTGGGCTTTGCTCAGGAGAGCGGCATTCCCTACGGCATCGGCTTTATCAAGAACCGCTACATCGGCAGGACCTTTATCCAGCCAAGTCAGGCGGAGAGAACTAATTCCGTGAAGATTAAGCTCAACGCTGTTTCCGACGTGGTAAAGGGCAAGCGGGTCGTTATGATAGATGACAGCATGGTCCGCGGTACTACCTCGGGACGAGTTGTAAGACTGCTCCGTGAGGCGGGCGCAAAGGAGGTACATGTCAGATTTGCATGTCCTCAGTTTATCGCTCCCTGCTATTTCGGCACGGACATCGACAGCAAGGAGAATCTTATCGCCTGCAAGATGACCCTTCCCGAAATATGCGAGCATATCGGCGCGGACACCTTAGGCTTCCTTTCGGTGGAAAGCGTTCAGAAGCTGGCGGGCAATTCCGACTGCGGCTTCTGCACAGGCTGTTTTACCGAGAAATATCCCGTTGAGGTCCCCAAGGAGATGCCCAAGGATAAGTTTGAATTTAAAATCGGAGATGTAAAACAATAATTTAAGTTAATGTATGTATGCGCTTTTCGGCGTTGTGTGTTTCGGAAAGTGCGAAAGGATGGTATATACTGATGAAAAGTTTTTCTGAAAGCTACAAGGAAGCGGGAGTTGACGTTACCGCGGGCTACAAGGCTGTTGAGCTTATGAAGGCTCACGTTGCAAGAACGGCTACAAGCGGCGTTCTTTCGGGAATAGGCGGCTTCGGCGGACTCTTTGAGCTTGATATGACAGGTATCAGCAAGCCCGTACTGGTTTCCGGAACAGACGGTGTCGGAACTAAGATAAAGATAGCATTCCTGCTGGACAAGCATGATACGGTAGGTATCGACTGCGTTGCTATGTGCGTGAACGATGTTATCTGCTGCGGCGCAAAGCCTCAGTTCTTCCTCGATTACATCGCATGCGGAAAGAACTATCCCGAGAAAATAGCTCAGATAGTTGCAGGCGTGGCAGAGGGCTGTGTTCAGGCTGAATGTGCCCTTATCGGCGGAGAAACTGCCGAGCACCCCGGTCTTATGCCCGAGGAGGAATACGATCTGGCAGGCTTTACCGTAGGCGTTGTCGACAAGGACAAGATACTTAAGCCCGACACTCAGAAAGCGGGCGATATCATGATCGGCATCAAGTCCAGCGGAGTTCATTCCAACGGCTTTTCGCTGGTAAGAAAGGTGTTCTCCGTTACCGAGCAGAATCTGGCAAGACATCAGTCGGATCTGGGAACAACTCTCGGCGAGTGCCTTCTCACTCCTACAAGAATCTACGTAAAGGCGATAATGAAGCTTATCGACACAGTAAATGTCAAGTCTATCAGCCACATCACAGGCGGCGGCTTCTATGAGAATATCCCCCGTTCTCTCCCCAAGGGACTTTCCGCGAAGATCGAAAGAAATGCGGTACAGGTGCTCCCCATATTCGAGCTTATTGCAAAGACAGGTCACATTCCCGAAAGGGATATGTTCAATACCTTCAACATGGGCGTGGGCATGACTGTTGTTGTGGATA
>JBJFHQ010000395.1:0-6114 GCA_051893755.1 Oscillospiraceae bacterium | reverse complement strand
CGGCAAAATTTGCCGAAAAGACGTGCGCATACGCTTGTGAAGACAGGTTCTAATAGTACATACCAAAAAATCAGCCGCTTACGTGGATAAACACGGGAGCGGCTTTTTTTACTTTATCGAATTATAGAAATCCCGAAGCACATAGAAAGCGGCTTTCTTGTGCTTTTTGTCCGCGGAGAGAAGTCCCTTGGTGTTGTAATATCTCTGATTGACGGAGGTCCTTCTGGGACAGCGGAAATCGTGGAGTATCCATGGAGTCATGCCCTTGATGTATGATATTTTGCGGATATTTTCAACCTGCTTTTCGTAAACGAAGGCCTGACAGTCCTCAGTACCCTTGTCGGTTATTGTACCCCGCAGTCCGGGATAAGCGTCTGCGCCAAATTCGGTGATGATGACAGGCTTTTTCGGGTCACTGTTCTCGAACAGCTCGGGCAGCATCTTCAGGTCGGCAGTATACCAGCCGCAGTATTCATTGACGCCGATTATGTCAAGGTACTGTTCCAGCCTGTCCTCGATAGCGTTCTTTTCATAGTTAACAAGACAAGCCGCAGAGACTGCTCTTGTGGGGTCGAGCCTGTGAGCGGTATCGGCGAGACCTCCCATGAATTTCAGTCTGTCGTCGGTGTCGGAGTTCTCGTTGCCCACCGACCAGATGATAACGCTTGCTCGGTTATAGTCCCTTGTGATAAGCTCGGTCAGCTGATTTTCCGCGTCTTTGTAGGTGTCCTCCGACCAGAAATGTACCTCCCAGTAAACGGGTATTTCCTCCCAGAGCAGTATTCCCAGTTCATCGGCAAGCTGAGCCATTCTCTCGCTGTGAGGATAGTGTGCCACACGCATGAAATTGCAGCCCAGCTCCTTGGCAGCGCGGATGTTTTCGATGCGTTCCTCATTGGTGAGAGCCTTTCCGTTTGAAACACTGTCCTCGTGGCAGCTTATGCCTTTAAGGAATATGGGCTTGCCGTTGAGCATGATGTCCATGCTCTTGACGCGTATCTCGCGGAAGCCCACCCTGTCGCGGACTGTATCTCCCGCACAGCTTACGGTCACATCGTACAGCTTGGGCGATTCGGGAGACCAAAGCTCGGGAGCGGCTTCAAAGACAGCTTCGCCGCAGCCGTCTGTCACGGGAATCTTACAGCTGATGCCAAGCTCGTCAATAGTGAGCAGGGCAGTATCGTTCAGCTTTTCGGAAAGCTGAACGTAAGCGCGTATCTTATTAAAGCAGCCGTCGGGCTCAAGGGCTATCTTAAAGTCCTTGATATGCACCTTCGGCACGCGGATAAGCTCGATATCGCGGTAGATGCCGCCGTAATTGAACCAGTCGGTGTTTGAGGGCGGGACCTGTTCATTTCGGCGTGTGCTGTCGGTCTGGATAATTATTCTGTTGTCGTGCCGGAGGAAGTCGGTGATGTCGAAATAGCAGGGCGTGGAGCCGCCGCGGTGCATGCCCACGTACTTTTTATTGATAAACACTCTGCAGAGATAGTTTGCTGCGCCGATCTTGAGTATCATGCGCTCGTCGTCATTCTGCTTAGCGTATATGAATTTTCTTGTGAATATCATGCTGCCCTCGTAGAGCAGGTACATTTTGTCAAAGGTGTTCCAGCAGCAGGGGAGGGTCATCAGCTCCCACTCGTCGAAGGAAAAATCCACAGGGAGGGTATTTCCGCCGCCGTCGTAATAGTTTTCCTCGAACCATTTCTGTCTGATGCAGGTATCGTACTGATCGACGGCATAGTGCCAGTGACCGTTCAGCGATTCCTTTTTCCGAGATCTGTCATATATCATGCTGTCGGCGGTGACAAGCTTTTCAAAGTATTCCTTTTCGTAGTATTCCATGGATATCCGCTCCTTTCAATGATCTTATAATATCATATATGAGAGCAAAATAAAATATCAGAAATTGCTCAAAAAGACTTGAAATATTTCAAAAATTGCTGTAAAATCAAATATATGGAGAATTGTTTTCAGATATCCCACAACAAGGATAATTATACCAAACCGATATATTTTCACAGCCATGATTTTTACGAGATATACTTTTTTGTGGACGGCAATGTAAAATATTACATTGAAAATGAAAGCTATGAGCTTGCGAAAGGAGATGTGCTTGTAATACCGCCGGGAAAGCTTCATCGTCCGGTTATCGGAGAGAATGTCCCGTATGAACGGTATGTGCTGTGGATATACAGTCCGTATGCCGCCCGCAGCGAGCGTATCGGCGGATTTATCGGCGGGATAAACCGTTTGACCGAAGAAAAAAATACCCGTCTTGCTTCCTTTGAGGGGGAGCCTCTGCGGGAGCTGACGGGACTGTTCGATAAGCTGCTTGTAAATTATGAGACCGGAGACAGGACAGCATTTTTCATTGCAGAAAGCTGTATCGTGCTTATTCTGGGGGAGATACTGGATAAGCTGAAAAGCATGGAAAGGGTCGGCGAGGAGCAGGGTGACCTTATCAGACAGGTGATAGGCTATATCAATCGTCATGTGGCGGATTCGCCGTCGCTGGAGGAGCTGTCCGCGCGGTTTTTCGTATCGAAGTATCATCTGTCCCACAAATTCCGAGATTACACGAAAACCACCGTACATCAGTACATTCTTATGAAAAAGGTGAATCTCGCAAAGGAGCTGCTGGAAAAGGGGATCACCCCGAAGGAGGTATGCGAAAGCTGCGGATTTTCTTCCTATTCCAATTTTTACAAGGTGTTCAGGGCACAGACCGGGGTCTCTCCCAAGGATTATGGAGGGTGAACATTGAACGGTCATCTGCATTTCACGGCGGATAATTGCATTTCACATCCAAATGGCTTGAATCTCCCGATAAATGCTGATATTATCATACTATCAACAGAAAAGGAGAACTGCGCCGGAATAATCAACCAATAAGTAAAACATAGCTGTTTATAATTTTCAGATTATAAATATATATAAAATTTGTATTATGAATCAGGCGCGAAATATGTTACAATATAATTATGATGAATAAATTAATCGGACTTTATGCAGAATTTCTGAGCGTATTCTATGTAATATTTCGAAATAGCATCAAAGCAGCGCCTGATATTCTTGGTAATATGCTTTTTGTTGTTCATCACAAGATGTACAAATTGTCTCATTGGCATATCCTCGACGGTCTTGAATATCAATGAGTTTTCATAGTAGCTGTACCATGTGTACTCAGGCGCAAAGGCAATGCCGAAATTTCTTTTGACCAGCTCAGTCATCACCGACGGGGAGTCAGCATACATTGTGATATTTGGCTTAAAATCAGCTTTTGAGCAGAAATGAGCTACATGCTTTGTTAATCCGTCAGATGAGCTTAGACTTAATAGGTCACAGGCTTCAAGGTCTTTCTTGTATATTGTGTTTTTTGAGGCAAGAGGATGCTCTTCGGGCATCAATATACCTATAGGTTCCTCTATAACTACCTTTGACGGACTTCCGCAGTCGGGGCAGATATCCGAACATATTTTCAGGTCCCAGTCATCGCAGAAGCCCTGATAAAAATGGGGGAGAGACCAGGGATAATATTTCCGCATTTTTTCTGCGACTTCAAGTACCATCAGCGATGTGGATTCAACAAGGATATATATATCACTTTTCTCGCTGCCTATAAATTCGCCGATCTCTTTTTCGGCGCTGTCCAGTGCAAATACTATATCGTCGCAGTATTTCAGAAAAATTTTTCCTGCGCCGTTAAGCACTATCCTTCTTCCGCGCCTTTCAAAAAGCGGTGTGCCAAGCTCGGTCTCAAGGCGTTTGAGCGTCTGGCTCAATGAGGGCTGTGCGACAAAAAGCAGCTCTGCCGCTTTGGATATGCTTTCTGTTCGGGCAATGACTCTGAATTGTTTTATCTGATTTATTTCCATGATGCAGGGACTGCCTTTCTGTGTTTTGCGGCAAAGAACTGCTTCGGCAGCCGAAAAAACACTATATATTATTTTTATACTATGCAATTATATCATACAGAAACTATAATTGCAATAGATATACTACTTTTTTTAAGCTCGGGAGGTTAAAATGAATAAGAACAGGAATTACTGCAGACTGGGGTTAAAAATATCTTTATCTGTGTTGGGGATACAATTTGCTGTGTTTACCATTCTTTTTCTGGTGATAAACAGCTCGGTCTCGTCCTCTGCCCATGATAACGCGGTCAATAATATGCAGACCGCAGCTATCGACCGTTCGGAGATAATCAGCAATTACATCCGCTCCACAGAGGACACACTCACAGCTTATCTGAAGGCCGAGCAGATATATGACCTTCTCCGCGACCCGTCTAACGAAGAATATGTTGCACAAGCGCAGAAATATACGGAAAATTTCAGCAAGGATGTCGCGAACCTTGAGGGCATTTATGCCAGCAGCTGGGACACAAAAACGCTTACTCATACAAGTTCAAAGGCGGTGGGTTTAGTCACTCGTCCGGATGAAGCGAAGCGCAAGCCGCTTCATGACGCTATGCTTGCAACAGAGGGCGTATATAACACGGGCATAATTATCTCTCCCGCCAGCGGCAATCAAGTAATTTCAATGTATATGGCTGTCAGAGGAGATGACAGAAACCCTATTGGCTTCGGAGGAGTAGCCATATTCACAAGCGGACTTGTCGAAAAATTAAATGAACTGCCGCTGGACGGCTTGTCGGAAGCGCAGTATTATCTGGTCAACGTCAATACCGGCGAGTACATTTTCCACCCCGATACGGAAATGATCACCACTGTTGCCGAGGAAGGCTTTGTGACGGATATTATCGGACAGGTAAAGGGTCAGTCGGAAGATGTATGCGGCTCGCTGAATTACAGAGATGAAAACGGCAGTGAAAATATTGCCGCATATAACAGTCTGAGCGAACAGGGTTGGGTATTTATTTTATCCGATAAGTCATCGGAGGTGCTTGCCTCAGTAAGACGGCTCAGAGCGGTGCTGATAGTTATCTTTTCGGTATGCCTGGTGCTTCTTACCGCTGTTGTATATTTTGTGGTCAGAGCAATGATCGCTCCCCTTAAGACCGTTGAAAATGCAGTAGTCGCTCTCAGCAATCTGCAGCTTGATTCGGCGAACACTGTCGAAAAATATATTTTCAGAAATGACGAGATAGGCAGCATAGCGAACGCTGTGAATATGCTATGTCTTTCACTGAAAAATGTTACGAACGATATCGGACGTGTTCTGGGAGAAATGGCAAATGAAAATTTCGCTGTTGACACAGATCTGAACAAGACCTGTTACATAGGCGATTTCAAGGCGCTGTCGGATGATCTTGACGCAATCAAAAATAAGCTGTCGAATGTGCTGAACAATATCTATTCGGCGGCAGATCAGGTCAATTCCGGTTCGGGTCAGGTCGCTGCGGGAGCTCAGACCTTGTCAAAGGGTACTATCGAACAGACAGTCTCCATTGAAGAGCTTGCAAAAAGTCTTGGGAATATTGAGGTGCAGGTCAGCGCAAATCTGGATAACTGTACCGAAGCTCACAAGCTGATGAACAGTACATCATCTTATCTTTCCGATGTTAATGAGAAAATGAACAGCCTTACCGAGGCTATGACAAATATAAGAAACACCTCCGACAAGATAGGGAATATCATCAAAGCAATTGAGGATATTGCATTCCAGACAAATATCCTTGCGCTGAATGCGGCAGTCGAAGCAGCAAGAGCAGGAGAAGCGGGCAAGGGCTTTGCGGTCGTTGCCGATGAGGTCAGAAATCTTGCGGCGAGATCCGCAGAGGCTGTAAATGATACTGCAAAGCTTATCGACAGCTCTGTTGAAGCTGTCAGCAGCGGTTCGGATATAACAGCACAGACTGCGGACGCTCTGAACACATTGGCTGAATATACCGATAGATTAAAGAAGATCGTCGAAGCTATTGCCGAATCGGGCGCAGATCAGGCAGATATGGTGATAAAGATAAACGAGGATATAACCAAAATATCGAATGTCGTTCAGACCAACTCTGCCACAGCCGAGGAAAGCGCTGCTGCCTCCGAGGAGCTTTCCGGACAGGCAGGTATGCTTAAGAAGCTTATCGGAACATTCAGACTGTAAGAACCTGTCTTCACAAGATATGTGTGCGGATTTTCGAGCATAATTTTGTTG
>JBJFHQ010000394.1:0-6182 GCA_051893755.1 Oscillospiraceae bacterium | reverse complement strand
ATGACCTGCAGATCGGTCTCTTTTTCCTTGGTGGCGGCAGCGAGGACAAAGGGGAGCGTTTCCCCCGTGTTCTGCCGCACGATCTCCTGATATATTGCGCCCTGAATATCATATCCCCATGCTTCGTAAAATGCGAGCTTGCCCCTGCCGTTGACGTATATCGGGGCAAAGTCCTTGATGACCTTAAGGTCAACAATGGTCTTGTGCTCTCGGTAACTGTCTATCTTGATTTTTATGGGAACGCCCTCGATCTCTCCGACCATGATCTTCTGTTTTTCGCCGTCCATAGCCTTCATGAAAAACTCGTCCCGCTCTATGCGGTTGATTATGTAGTCAGCCTGTTTGTAATCGGCTTTAAGATCTCCGTCCTTCTTGAATATTTCAGGATTTTTCGCTTTGAAAATATTAAGCGAGCCCTCAAAATGTGCGTCCACATATGAGCCTACAAGGAGTGCGGTGGTTCTTTCGGGGACGTATTCCCCGTTGATTTCTGCCATAGCCGCCGATTCACATTTTTCAAAATTTTTGAACTGCGAAGCGCCCATATACTTCATGCTGTTTTCGTGGGAAAAATAGTCGGTCTGCGTAATATTGTGCGGTATCATAAATATGTGACCTCCATTTCCGAGCTGTCGGTGGTTCGTGTCGCGATAAACTGTACGCCCTTTTCCCTGCACTTGCTATATAGCCTTTCACGGTTTTCTGCGCTAAGCTTTTCTGCGCCGTCTATCAGTATGATCTGGAGACTGTTGGGCTTGCTGAGAGCCACATCAACGCAAAGCTCCAGCTGTTCGCCCTCGGAAAGATTTGATACGGGGAGCCCGTTGATAAGGGGTATGCCATTTTCGACGGTAAAGCCCTCGATAGGGATAGAAGCAGTTTCGAGTATCTTCCCGGGCAGAGTGCGGGCAAGCTCTATCTTTTCGGTGAGCTTGTCCGAAGCGGCGGTAAGCTCCTTGACTTCTGCCTGCATATTTTTCATGCGGTTGTACTCGTTGATGTATTTCTTCATCTCTTCTGCGTGTGCCGCCTGCTGTTCAAGCGGCAGAGTATCAACGGGAGTTTTACCCGCATATTCTTCCGCAATTCTTATGTCCGAATCCAGCTTTGCGATGCTCTCATTGTATCTGCTTTCGGCAAGAGCTATCTTGTCTGCGAGGATCCCGTCCAGTGATGCAAGCTTGTTTTCGCCTGCGGCTATCTCTGCTTTCATGCGTTCAATGGATTTGATGATAGATTCCCGTTCCGTGGATATAGCCTGCTTTTCGGCAGCGATAGCCGATTCCTTTTCTCCCTGAAAGCCCCTGACCTTATTGTCATAATTCTCACGGAATACCTTTGCGCGCTGGATGCGGCTGTTGTACTCCTTAGCTTCGGTGATTTTCTTATACGCCGCCGCAAGGTCGTAATTTTCCCATTCCTCGGAGTTGAAGTGGTCGGGGATATCCTTTGCTATATCTTCGATAAATGCCCTCTGATTTCTGATATCTCGGTTGATATCCTGTCTGCGCTTGAAATAGTCGCCGTTTTCGGACTGGATATCGGAGAGCACCTGTAAGATGTTCTGACTGTAATCAATGCCCTCGGGTATCTCTCCGAACTGCTCCCTTATCCAGTTGAGGTCCCAGGGAAATTCGATAAGGTCGAGGATAGCTCTGTTCTGCTCTTTTTTTGACATCTGCGTAAATGCTACGGGGTCAAGCTGCAGGGGAGTAAAAAGCTGCTTTAAAAAGTTTTCGGGGGAGGAAATTTCACGTCCGCACTCTTTTACGGACTTGTAATCCGCCTGTTCGGAACGCTTCTTTCGGTTGATGTAAAGCCCTGTGTCGGTCTCGACGATAATCTCGCCCTCACTCTCGCCTTTGTGGATTATGTAATCGCGCTGGCTTCCATTTGTGAGTGCATAGCGGATAGAATCAATTACCGAGGTCTTTCCCGTGCCATTGGTGCCTGTTATCTCGACAGATCTGCCGTCCAGCTCCGTCTCACTTATCCCGAAAAGATTTTTTATCTTGATTTTTGTTGCTTTCATGTGATTATCCTCCTGTTACAGTTCTATTCTTTCGGCGGGACGGATATCTTCATTCTCGCCCTCAACATGTACGCCCATAAGGACTTCCGGGCAATATACCCTTGCGAAAAACGCAGAAGCTCGGTATGCGAGCATAAGCTCCGGCATGTTAGTCCATTTGGGATTCTTCCCGAGCCACCCTTCGGCTCTTGCCATTTTGAGAGTGACTTCGGGTCCTTCGACCTTGTCGCCTGTGTCCTCCCATACTGCCGAAAGATAACAGCCTCTTTCGTCGGTGCCCTTTTCGCCAATATATACAGGACGGACGCTTCCGGGCTTGAATTTTCCGCAGCCTTCGATAAGCGCCTTGCAAGCCTGTCCGCTCCATGAGGGCTTACCCTTTACGACATAAAGATTCTGCATGACCATCATGGGAGACACGCCCATACGGTCAGCCATATCAATCGCTATTGCGCAGTCGGCGGGTTTGTTTTTGCAATTGTCGGGGATAATATCTGCCGTAGAAATGACATGCGCCAGCTTGTACGCTCTTGAAAAATCCGCTACAATGTTTGCTGCGGGCTGCTGTATTCTTTCTGCTACTGTATTGTTCTGTGCGGATATTACCTGTGTTTCGTTGCTTTCCATAATTATTTTTCCTCCATTTCTTCGAATGTCATCTGCTTGTCCTCTTCGGGCAAGTCCTCCCACGGCACGCCGATGTAGTCGAGGACCCGTCCCCAGCCGTATTCGGTGCCGTCCTCGTCTTTGCAGACGTGATACATCCAGTATTCCCATGCCTTGGGATTGGTCTGCCGCAAGCGGTCAAATCTATGCGGGCGCTGCTCAATATGTATGCCAAATCCGCACATATCGCAGCCTGTCCGCTGTGCGCCTGTTGTGTACAGTTCGCCGTTGCCGTGGCGCTCGATAGTCCCGTAGATCTCGGGGACGTGCACATTAAGATCAAGGGCAAGCTGTAATATATCCTGCCGTGTAAACGTGGCAAACGGCGCCGATCTGATTGTGTCCTTGCCGAAATAATTGCAGCCGTGGAGCATGAGCGCCTTTTCGCGCCTGCCGCCCTCGGAAGCCATAAGGCCTAAGTACGGATAGCTGTTGTGCTCCTTCGCCCAATCGTCCGAGGGCTTTTCTTTGAGATAATAGCAGCACTGCGCAGATACTTTAAACGGCGGCACCATGTAATTAACGCCCTCGTTCTCGTTTTCATAGCCGCCGAAAAGGTCAAGCCATTTCTGGGGGAGCTTCATTTTGCTGTGCTTCTGATATCCGCCGTATTCTCCTGTTTCACCTGTGATGATAGCGTGTCTGATAGTTGCATTGTTCGGTGTGGGATTTTGTAAATGCTCTATCTTGGCGGCTTTTTCTTTGGAGATGACGGGAAATCCGTATTCCTGGATAATGCGTGCCTTCGTCCACGGTTTTCCATTGCTGTCGCAGGAAGGCTTTAAGCGGATAACTCCCATTTCCTTGTGTACTGCCTGGATAGATACATCTTCCAGACTGGAGACCGAAACGGCGGGAACATCAAGTCTGCATACTTCCCGTAAAAATTTTAACAGCGTGATACTGTCAAGCCCGCCGACCGAAACATGTACATTGGCGTCCATTTCGCAGACCTTGTTGTAAAATTCGCGAGCTCTGAGCTGTGCCTGTACGACTTTGACCTCATAAGGCAGCTGCTGCTTCATGCGCATTACCATGGCATTGTACGGCGAGTTTTCGCGCTCTCTGCGTTCAAGGCAGTTTTCCTTGTACTTTCGTTTTCCGCAGGCACGGCAGGGAATAGCGGGCTCTTCTTCCTCAATAAAAGAGAGCTGTGTCATCTTATAAACGCCTCCAGCTCCTCAATCTCCCGCCTGATATCCTCGGACATCTTCTCGCAGTCGTGGAGCCGCGTAGTCAGGTCTGATATCCTAGTTAGGCATGCAACGATTACACTAAACGGCACATCTTGAGCCGCTGTGCCCTCTGTACGCTCGTCTGCGGGCGTTTCGGGATTGCCCTCGTATGTTTTAACGTCGGGCTTGTCCTTGCTCTCTATGAGCACTTCTGCGAGCCCTGTAAAGGACTTGACATCTCCGTAAAATGATGATACAATATCATCGGAAAGCTTTTCGTAATTTTCGCTTTCTTCTCCCGCAGTGGTTGCAGCCGCTGCGGGATTTTTCATTAAATCAGAAATCTTTTCCATTGGTACCTCCCCATTGTTCCGCCATTGCCTGTGCAATGCCGGGGAATGTTTTTGAACGTGCCTTGCTTCTTTCTTCTTTTGGCAAACTTGCAAGTTTTACATACCACTCGGGCATAGTGTTTGAAGATTTAAAAGTATGCCTTTTTTCAGGTTCACAAATATTTGTGGGAATTAACGGCTTTACACCTTTTAACCATAAACAAGTTCTTTTTTCAAAAGGATCTCCGAAAAAATATGGTTGTATGATTTGATCCGCTTTCCTGTAAGCAGTAGACATAGCACCAACAGGATTCTCGATAACAATCTTATCGCAATCAGCCATTACAAATTTGTAAAAAAAAGCTATTGCTTTATTTCGCTCTCTCATACGCGTCCATGCTTTCTCACCGTATTTTCCTGTATCAAGCCATCTGTTAGCTGTGGATGTTAAAAATGTGCACGGCGGGTGTGCAATCAGCATATCCCATTTTCCGTCGATGCGGTGATATGCACCGTCAACGGTGTGAAAATCGCAGTAGCCATTAATCAGCGGGAGCACATCGCCCATGATATGCCATTCGGGGTGTCCGCCTGAGCATTCCTGCAAATCCGCGGAATAGGCTTCATGTCCCAGTATTCGGAAAGCCGTGCATACTGCCTGACTTTCCTCGCATGCTATTAAAACTCTCATGCGGCACCTCACAAAACCTCAAAAACACTGCGGACGATTTTCTCGATTCGGGAGAACGAATGATGTTCGCTGACACGCTTATCTATTGCTTTCTTCTCTGCCGCCTTAGCTCCTTTGAGCTTTGTCAGCCGATGTAATTCCGAGTTGTATTCCTCTGATTTTTTCATAGCATCAAGAATCGAATAGCAGGGAATGAAATAAATGTCCCCGGAATCGTTGACATTCCAGCGGTATCTGATGTTTCTGTACGCATCCGAGCGTTCACAACCATAGTGATATTCGCGCTCGTCACCTTCATCGCGCTTGTAGTCCTCCAGCTTTTCTATGAGCAGGAGAGCCTTTTCGCGGAAGTTATCTTCCGCCGCCGATACCACAAAGCAGTGGTGCGAGTAATAATACTGCGAAATGATAAGTATATATTTTACATTTTCCATATTGACAAATCCTTTCCAATGCCTTATAATAAGGCTATATAGTAATTTCCTTTGAGCTTGCAACGGCGGCAACCGTGCAGGCTCTTTTTTTATGCCGTGCCTCCGAAGAGCCTCGCCAGCAGTCCGCGCTTGCGTGTGGGCTTTGCTCTCTCGGGGACGACGCGGCGGACGCTAATAATCTCGCAGTCCGTGTAAAACTGCCCGAAGAGCTTAGCCGCCGCTATCCTGTCATAGGCGCAGACTGTTGCGTAATACTGCGTGTAATCATCTCCGCGCCGCCAGTATGTAATAACGTACTCGCTAATCATCTTAACAGCCTCCCTATAACGTCCGCGAGCCTTCCGATAACGTTCGCAGCCATTTGCAGCAGGCTGTTGCCCGTGACATTGACGTTGACTTCTCTGATAGCACTCCCGTCGTCCCAGATGACGGTTACTATCTCGTATGTGCCTGTAAATGTGTACCTCACGTCCACAACGTCCCCCAGTGCCGCTACTATCAGCGGGCTGAGGTAGTCCTTGACGTATTTTTGTTTGTCCATGGGTTTTATACCTCCAATATTTGATTTGGCTCTACACCGTAGAGCTTGCACATATGCAATACATCAGACAGCTTGACGCCGAAAATATCCTTCTCCCACCGTGATACCGTGGAAGATGTGATATTAAGCTTCTTAGCTGCAGTGTTCTGGTCCATGCCTTTTGCGATTCTTGCGGATTTCAATATCCGCTCCGCCCTCATGCTGGGCGTTACCTGTTTGGCGGGCATTTCCGCTCACTCCTTTCCAGAAGAAACTTCTCCATGATTATTGATACGGCGTCCTCGACCTTGTTCAGTGCTGCGGTTATCTCA
>JBJFHQ010000393.1:0-6192 GCA_051893755.1 Oscillospiraceae bacterium | reverse complement strand
CTGCCAAGTCTGTAGTGGACTTTCACCACCGAGTTACTGCCCATTCGGGGCAAACGTAAAAAACCTCCGCCGATGGGTTTCGGCGGAGGTTTTTGTACCGTTTTTTCAGATATTCCGTTATGCTATGACAAACTGCTGCATTTCACGAATTGTCATATCAATGGGTTCAATATTATTCTTACGGCAATAATCTATAATTGCACGATAATCATAATGCACTTCATTTTCGGTGGAAACAGTGTAATCCACAAAACCTCCTGCCATCTCGGCAATATCGTCAAGCTCACATATCTTAAAAAAATCCTTTTCAGACATTCTTATCCCTCCTGAAATTATAAAATTCAATTAATCGCTTTGCGGCTTCTTCATCGACTGCCATTCTGAAAGGGTGAGGATTTCCTATAAATATCGCACCCAATGTTTTGGCATAATGACTCACAAGTCTGAGATTTTTTGCATCCATATAAATGAAACCATCATACCCAAGCTCAAAGGACCGCAATACGGCTATTGCAAACAAATGACCACCGACGCCCGCATATTCCTTTTCCTTGCCCATATTATGCGGAGCGCTTTCAGCAATTTTCACATAAACAGCTTTATCACGGGGAACATCCTTTACTGCAACAAGTCCTTGGATACGTTCGTCACCATTAACAGTAAGCTTATATATATCACATCCGTGCAGCTCTGCGGAGGACCATCTGAATTTCCAGCCGTGAAGAGCTTTCAATTCCTGTACAGATACAACGGAAAAAGCTGTGTCCACAATTTCCCCGCTTTTTACATTTTCAAGACAGGGAGTCAGTTTATCTATCTCTATATTCATATTGATCACTTTCCTCATTAACAGTATAACATATTTTTATAGAGAAATCAAGAGAATAATAAGCATAATACAGTATTCCCAAAAACAACCGCTCCGTTTTTTACATCGGTCCTTCATTTCCACCCCGAAAAAATATTATATTGACAATATCCCATTTTGGATTTATAATAAAAATAAACCAATCCACACCCAAAGGAGATCCAAAATGAAAATACTTATAATAAACGGTCCCAATCTCAACCTGCTGGGCGAAAGAGAACCCGGTACCTACGGAAATGACAGCTATTCCTCTATCTGCGCCGAGATCGCCGAAAAGGGCAGGACTCTCGGCATGGAGTGCGAGTTTTTCCAGTCCAACCATGAAGGCGCTATCATCGACAGGATTCACGAGGCTCGTCTTAACATGGACGGCATCGTTATCAACGCAGGCGCATACACTCACTACAGCTACGCCATAAGAGACGCTATCGCAGCTGTGAAAATACCCGTTATCGAGGTACATATGTCCAATATCCACGCCCGCGACGAGTTCCGCCATACAAGCGTTATCGCTCCCGTATGCGCAGGAAGCATCATCGGCTTCGGAAAAAACAGCTATATCCTCGGTCTGCACGCTCTTGCAGATATGCTTGATTCCTGATTATTATGTAATATATACAAAAATCTGGGCAAAATATATTCTACATGAATATTTTTTTCAGAAAATCTCAAAAAGGTATTGCAAATTCAGAGAAATTGTGGTATCATATAAATAATAATGCTGAATATTATTTCTACAGATAGGGCGCAGGCTGCCTGCCGTGCAAAAAATCGTGCGGTATCTGCATAACGAAGGCTTTTTTCGTTTCCTGCGCTTCAAAAATTGAAAGGATGGTCTGATTTATGATTACAGCAGGCGATTTCAGAAACGGTATGACCTTTGAAGAAGACGGCAACGTTTTACAGGTTATCGAGTTTCAGCACGTTAAACCCGGTAAGGGCGCAGCGTTCGTAAGAACTAAGGTAAAGAACGTTATCTCCGGCTCCGTTGTTGAAAAGAGCTACAACCCTTCCGCTAAGTTCCCCACCGCATATGTTGAGAGAAGAGATATGCAGTATTCCTACAATGACGGTGACCTCTATCATTTCATGGATCCCGAGACCTACGAGGATCTTCCTGTAAGCCCCAGCGAGCTCGGCGACAGCTTCAAGTTCGTTAAGGAAGAAATGATCTGCAAGGTTTGCTCCTACAAGGGCAAGGTTTTCGCTGTTGAGCCCCCCAACTTCGTTGAGCTCCAGGTAACTAAGACCGACCCCGGCTTCAAGGGCGATACTGCTACCAACGCAACTAAGCCTGCTACTCTTGAGACAGGCGCAGAGATCAAGGTTCCCCTCTTCATCGACGAGGGCGAAATGATCCGCATCGATACTCGTACAGGCGAGTACATGGAGCGCGTTTGATCCGACTAAATCGTTTGGCTGCTTCGGAGCAGCGGAAAGGAGATCATTATGACACTCAGCGAAAAAACCTCTTATTTAAAAGGACTTCTTGACGGAATGGACAAGAATGATAAGGTCATCAACCTTATCGCCGATATTCTCCGCGATATTGCTCTTGAGCTTGAAGATCAGCAGGACCAGATCGACGAGGTCTGCGAGGTAGTTGATTCTATCAGCGACGATCTCGATGAACTGGAAGAGGATCTCTACGAAGACGAGGACGACGATGATTACTACGATGACGACGACTTCGACGGCGATGATCTCGACGACGAGGACGACGATTATGGCTTCGACGAGGAAGAAATGTACGAGGCTACCTGTCCTACCTGCGGCAATACCATTGTTATAAACAAGTCAATGCTGGAGGAAGGCTCCATCAACTGTCCCAACTGCAGCGAGCTCCTTGAGTTCGATCTCAGCGACGAGGACGACGACGAATAAGCAAGGCTTTATGACCGATATCGGTCTTTATAAGCAATATATCATTATCAATGCAGCTGTTTCAGGGCGAGGTGCGATTCCTCACCGGCGGTATAGTCCGCGAGCCTGTGCGTTTACGTATGGGTCGATTCGGTGAAATTCCGAAACCGACGGTATAGTCCGGATGAAAGAAACATGGGCTTTCGGTATGCATATCATATAATATCATATATCGAAAACGCAGACTTTCACCCCCGAAGCACATAGCTTCGGGGGTTTTTCTGACAGATTGCAAAAAACACTTTTTTGGAGGTAATCTGAAATGAAAAACGAAGCAATTTCCAACAACACGGTATCACACAACAGCAAGCCGGTCAATATCCGCGCGCTGGCAGTGACGGGCATGCTGTCCGCTCTGGCATTTGCGCTGATGTATCTGGAATTTCCCGTGCCGCTGATGCCGCCCTTTATCAAAATGGACCTGTCCGACTTCCCTGCACTTATCGCAGCGTACTGCTTCGGACCGCTCTGGGGAGTCTGCGTATGCCTTATCAAGAACCTGATACACCTGTTCTTCTCAAGCACGGGCGGCGTCGGAGAGCTTGCCAATTTCCTGATCGGCGCATTGTTCGTCATTCCCGCAGGTCTTGTCTACAAGCTGAAAAAGACCCGCAAAAGCGCACTTATCGGCGCAATAATCGGCGCTGTGGTAATGGCTCTGGGCAGCCTTGTTACCAATAACTTCATCGTATATCCCGTGTACTACAACTTCATGCCCAAGGAAGCTATACTCGCCGCATATCAGGCAATACTCCCCAGCGTTAAGACTATCCCGGAGTGCCTGCTCATCTTCAATGTTCCCTTTACCTTTGTAAAGGCGATGATAAGCGTTATCATCGTATTCCCAACATACAAATACCTCTCACCCATACTTAAGGGTAAAAACTCATAATGGATACAGCCTCCCAAAGCTCATGCCGAGCTTCGGGAGGCTGTTTTTATCGTATGATCTCCGTCACAGCTTGGAATATCCGAAGCTGTTTACAATAGCGTCCAATTTCTGTCCTGCCTGACACATTGGGCAGTCCGCAGGCTTATGAGACTGATATGCGGGGATATCCTTCGGAGTGAATATGCTGCTTATCTTCATTCCGTGGACCTCTTCAACGGCGCTGAATATCGCTCCCACGCCTGTAAGAGTTCCGCCGTAATAATTCAGGCAGTCCATGGTCTGAGCAACGCTCTTTCCCGATGATACCGACGAAACCAGCAGCAGCACTGCCTTTCCGCGTATCATCTGCTGGATATTGTCACGGAGGATTATCTCGTTGTTCATGCCAAACTCGGGCGTGATCACCGAAATATCAATGCCCGCATTGATGCCGTGCATTCCCGAGGACAGCTCATCAGCAAGGAATGCTCCCACCATACGGGTTCCCTCCACGCAGATTATCGCCTGTACAGGTGTGTAGTTAAAGGCTCCCGCAAGCTCCTTAGCGGTCTCCTTTGCGCCGTTCAGGCTGTTCTTGATGCCGCTCAGGTCGATGTAGCTGCTTACATGGCTGTGATTCGTGGCAAAATGTCCGTTGATGACCTCAAATCTTATCCTCGAATTGTTTGCCGCAGAAATGACGTTCTTTTTGTTTTCCATAATGTGTTCCTCCCCATTTTAAAATTTTCTTGATTTGCGTACCTTTTTGATCTTTCTCTTCTTTTTGCCGCTGTTGGCGGATATCACCACTCCGATATACACCGCCACGAGCACCAGCGCAATTATCACCGCTGCCTTGAACCATACCGAGCCGAAAAACTGCTTCGCCTTATCAACATTATATTCCCAGTGGGAAAGAGCGATACTTTCCTGCGCCACCAGATCGACGGTGACGATATCCTCGCCGTTGAGGGACAGCTTATATGTACCAAGCTTCTGTCCCTGCTCAACGGGAGCAGTTATGGCTCCGTCACTGTCGGTATAGCCGCTTGTGTCGATAGTGACCTTCAGCTTGTCAACATCTATCTGATTGGACCAGAGCATAGTGCTGCTTTCCGCAGTCACAAGGCGGACAAAATCCTTGTCTGCGCCCATTTTCACTTGCAGCTCGGTTATCTCCTGTCCCGAGGGCACTATCTGCTGATAGGACAGCGTATCGAACGCCCAGTCGTACAGCTTGATATGGTCCTCGAAATTCCCGTAGGAGTCGTAGCCGTTATCATCGTACAGGGGCGCTCCCATTGTCACAAGAAGATATCTCATGCCGTTTTTCTCCGCTATGGAAATGAGATTTCTTCCCGATTCATCGGTGGTGCCCGTTTTTATTCCCTTTGCATAGGGGTAGTAATATTCGCTGGCAGGATTGGTCATCTTGTTGGAATGAGTAATGACCTTCCAGCCGTTTTCGTTGTAGTTTGTAGCTCCGAGAGTATATTCGGAGGTGCAGGCTATCTCTTCAAATTCGGGATAATTGTCCAGCGCATATTTGACGATCATCGCCATATCCGAAGCATTGGTATACTGATTGCGGTCGTGAAGTCCGTGGGGATTCACGAAATTCGTGCCCACACAGCCTATCTCACGGACCTTGTCGTTCATCATAGAGACAAAGTTCGGGATACTTCCTCCGCCCACATTGTACGCAAGTATTCCCGCCGATTCGCAGGCTGAATAGATGAGCATGCTGTACATCAGGTCCTTGACGCTTATGGTCTCGCCGCGGGAATAGCCCACCGTCAGCGCGCCCGTATTGTAAAGGTCGTCAAAGACCGCAAGAGGCGCCTCAAAGTAGGTGTTCTCCAGATCGTCCACATTATCCAAGACCACCAGCGCGGTAACGACCTTCGTCAGAGAAGCGGGGTACATTTTTTTCGTGGAATTAAGCTCGTAGACCACGTCCTCCGTATCAAGATTTATCATCACCGCCGCTTCACTGTTCAGCGTAAATCCCGGCTTGAAGGTGACCGCTGCCGCAGGTATGGCGGATATAATGCCCAGAATGAGGACCATCGCCGTTATTATACTAAGCTTTTTCATTATACCTCCCCTTAGTCAGTTTTCAGTTAACAGTTCCAGCTGTTGAGATACTTTTCCTGTTCCTCGGTGAGCTTGTCTATCTCCAGTCCCCAGAAGCGAAGCTTGCGCTCTGCCACCTCGCGGTCGATCGACTTGGGCACGTCGATTATCATAGAATCAAGCTTTCCTCTGTTCTGCGCCAGATAATACGCGGACAGCGCCTGAATGGCAAAGCTCATGTCCATTATCTCGGCAGGATGTCCGTCTCCTGCGGCAAGATTTACGAGCCTTCCCTCGGCAATGACGTTTATCTGTCTGCCGTCGGGCATAACATAGCCCTGTATATTGTGACGGGCAGTTTTGCACTCCACTGCCATTTCCTTAAGACGGGCAACGTCCACCTCGCAGTCGAAATGTCCCGCATTGCAGCAGATAGCCCCGTCCTTCATCACAT
>JBJFHQ010000392.1:0-6219 GCA_051893755.1 Oscillospiraceae bacterium | reverse complement strand
AAAGCGAGCTTTCAGAGCGGGGCTTGTCGATAAAGGATATCTACATGGCGACGGTTTTCCCGTCCGATGAAAACGGCGGAGGGAGCCGCATAAACACTATTGTGGAAAAGGAAAAAAAATAATATGAAGCGTGTGATAATATCCGCCGTGCTGCTTGTTGTGATACTTATATGGTCGGCGGCGGGCAGCTTTACGGTAAACAGAGTGACCCGGAGTCTTGGGGACGATATAAGATATATCCAGAACATATACGAAAACGGCAACACAGAGCGTGCGCTGATATTGTCCAATGAGCTTAACAGGAAATGGAAGGGGTATGAGCTGATACTGTCCCTTATGGTGCATGATGATAAGATAAGCAGCCTGAATTTTTCAATTGCGAGGATAACGCCGCTCATTTCCAACGAAAACGATGAGCTTATCGCCGAGATACAGAGCATATATCATCAGCTTGAAAGAATAAGGCAGTCGGAGCTGCCTTATTGGTACAATATATTCTGAGCGGGGAAGCCCCGCTGCCGTTGCCGCGGTCGGGTCCGCCCGACAGCGATTGCCGCGTTTTGAGTTGCTCGGAATATGTTACATCAAGCCGCGGAGGTTACCGAAAATAAAATGAAGCATGAGGACTAAGTTTATTTACTTTGTATATTTGCAGAAGCTGAATTTCACGCCCTCAAATTCCTTTTCCTCCGACTGGGAAACAAGCTTCCATTCGGGGAGCTTGTCTATTTCGGGGAAGAACTTGTCTGCCTGCTTTTCGCCCTCCACCCATGTGATGTAGGCGGTATTGCAGCGGGGGAGAAATTCATGGTATATCTCCGCTCCGCCGATGATGAAGATATCCTCGTCGGGGACATCTCTTAATAAATCGGACAGCTCCTCAAAGCTGTGGCAGATATCGATGCCCTCCGCCGCGTAATCGGGATTTCTAGACAGCACTACATTGCGGCGTTTTGGGAGCGGCTTTCCGTTTGGCATGGATTCAAGGGTCTTTCTGCCCATGACGATGACCTTGCCCAAGGTCATGGAACGGAAATATTTCTTATCCTCGGGGATATTGTAGATAAGGTCATTGTTAAGACCTATCCCGTAATTTCTTCCAACTGCGACTATAATATTCATAAGCGTCTCCTTTATATAGCAACGGGGAATTTTACCTCTTCCGCGTTATATTTGTAATCCACAAGCTTGAAGCTGTCGGCGGTGAAGCTGTAGAAATCGGTTATGGAATCGTCAAGGACAAATTCGGGCGCATCGTAGGACTTCCGCGAGATAAGCTCCTTGATCATGGGGATATGGCGGTCGTAGATGTGAGCGTCCGCGATAACATGGACAAGCTCGCCGGGCTTCAGACCGCTTACCTGCGCTATCATGCAGAGCAGTACCGCATACTGGCATACATTCCAGTTGTTGGCTGCGAGCATATCCTGGGAGCGCTGATTGAGAATGGCATTTAGCCTGTCTCCCGTGACATTGAAGGTCATGCTGTAAGCGCAGGGATAGAGATTCATCTCGTGAAGGTCCTCGTGGTTGTAGATGTTGGTGATTATCCTGCGGCTGGCGGGATTGTGTTTCAGGTCGTACAGCACACGGTCCACCTGATCAAATTCTCCCTCGGGATATTTGTGCTTGACACCAAGCTGATATCCGTAAGCCTTGCCGATAGAGCCGTTTTCGTCGGTCCAGCTGTCCCAGATGTGAGCGTCCAGGTCATGGATATTGTTGGATTTTTTCTGCCATATCCAGAGGATCTCCTTGACAGCGGTCTTGACGAATATCCTCCGCAGGGTCATAATGGGAAATTCCTTTGATAGATCGTATCGGTTGACAAGTCCGAATTTTTTTATAGTGTGAGCGGGAGTGCCGTCCTCCCAGCGGGGACGGACCTCCAGAGCCTCGTCGGAGAAGCCCTCGTTCAGAATAGTGTTTACATTGTCGATAAAGACCTTATCGGCGTAGCTCATGGTAAAAACTCCTTACTTAGTGGGGTCGATGTAGCTCTTGTAGCCGTTGAGATAAACTCCGCCGGAAATAACAGTAAGGGCAGTGGATATCCAGATAAGAGCCTGCTCGGTGATGAAAAGCCATGTGGGATAGTCTGCGGGGTCAAGTCCGAAGATGACGCCGAAGAGCAGAATGAACACGATAGCCACCATGGTGAAAGCAGTCTTAAGCTTTCCCCAGATGCCCGCAGCAACTACAACGCCCTCGTTGGCAGTGACGAGCCGCAGCCCCGATACCATAAATTCTCTTGCAATTATGATGATAACAGGCACAGCTCCCGCAAGACCCAGCTTGATAAAGCAGACAAGAGCGGAGATGACAAGCACCTTGTCGGCAAGTGGGTCCAGAAACTTTCCGAAGGTGGTCACAAGATTTTGACTTCTTGCGATGTGACCGTCAAGAGCATCGGTAACGCTGGCGGCGATGAAAACTATCAGCGCCCACAGCGGACTAAATGGCACTATGTCGGTCAGCAGGAAGAAAATGAAAAACGGTACGAGAACAACTCGCATAACGGTAAGCTTATTTGGAAGATTCATCGTACACCTCTCCAATCAGATCGTAGTCCATAACGGAGGTTATCTTTACCTTGACAAAAAGTCCGGGAACGAGCTTCCTGCCCGGTGAAGTAAAGAATATCTTTCCGTCGATGTCGGGAGCGTCCATGGCAGAGCGTCCGAAGTAGCAGTCGCCGTAGCGGTCAAAGCCCTCTGTCACAACTTCGAGTATTTCTCCGTAATGCTTGACATTGTTTTCGTTGGCGATTATCATCTGCTGTTCCATGATGATATCGGCGCGGTGCTGCTTGACGTCCTCGTCCAGCTGACCGTCCATTTTAGCGGCAGGAGTGTCCTCCTCGGCGGAGTAGGGGAAGCAGCCAAGACGGTCAAAGCGCATCTCAGTGACAAAATCGGCGAGCCTGTTGAATTGTTCCTCTGTCTCACCGGGGAAGCCCGTGATAAGGGTAGTTCGGATAATAACTCCGGGCACCTTTTCGCGGATATGCGCAAACAGCTTTTTTAGCTCTTCCTCGTTTCCGTGGCGGTGCATTTTCTTAAGTATCTCGCCGTCGCAGTGCTGAATGGGGATATCCATGTACTTTACGATCTTCTCTTCGTTTGCGATAACGTCCAGAAGCTCGTCATTTATTCTTTCGGGATAGAGATAGAGCACACGTATCCATTTAAGCTGATCTATCCCGCAAAGCTTTTTCAGAAGCTCAGCAAGAGCAGGCTTTCCGTACAGATCCTCGCCGTAGCGGGTAGTGTCCTGTGCAATGACGATAAGCTCGCGGACGCCATGTTCCACAAGGCTTTCTGCTTCGGAGACCAGGTCCTCCATAGGAACGCTGCGGAAGCGGCCTCTTATCTTGGGGATAGAGCAGTATGAGCAGCAGTTGTCGCAGCCCTCGGCTATCTTCAGATAGGAGAAGAAGGGGAGAGTGGTCTGGATACGCTTTCCTGTCAGACAAAGCTCTTCCTTTACGCCGAACTTGGTAAGCTGTTCGCCGCCGCTGACCTTTTCGATAACGGAAACGATATCGTCGTTGCAGCCGATGCCGATAACAGCGTCTGCTTCGGGTATCTCGGCAAGTATTTCCTCCCTGTACCGTTCTGCGAGACAGCCTGTGATTATGATATGTTTTATCCTGCCCTCGTTTTTGAGAGCGACAAATTCAAGGATAGTTTCGATAGCTTCTTCCTTAGCGGACTGGATAAAGCCGCAGGTGTTTATAATTGAGATATCGGCGAGAGCAGCATCGCTGACAAGCTGATAGCCCGCCTCGCGTATTTTATAGAGCATGCGTTCGGCGTCCACCTGGTTCTTAGAGCAGCCCAGCGACACCATACCAACCTTAATAGACATAGTGATTCTCCTTATTATATAGTCATACATTTTATATTATATCACATACATAAGATTTTTTCAAGTGCCTTGTATTAATAATTATTGATTATTTATTTTCAGTCAAAACATGCCTAACGCCTTAAAAAATATCAGAGCATCTCCGCATCTCCACCGAAAATTTTTTTAAAATAAACAGTATATAACACTTGACAACAGTTAAATACTGTGATATACTGTTTATAGAACGGGAGGTAAAAAGATGCAGATCATTATAAATAATGCTTCCATGATACCAATATACGAGCAATTGGTCGATCAGATCAAGAATCAGATCATTTCCGGAAAATTGCAGGAAATGGAAGCGCTGCCCTCTGTAAGAGCGCTGTCGGGGACACTAAAAATAAGTGCTCTGACCGTAAAAAAAGCGTATGACAAGCTGGAGGAAGACGGCTTTGTTGTGACGGTCCACGGAAAAGGAACTTATGTGGCGCCAACGAACCGAGCGCTTGCAGTGGAGGCAAGGCGAAAGGCGGTTGAGGAAGATTTCGTCAAGGCTCTGGAAAAAGCCAGGGCTGTCGGAATGAGTTCCGACGAGATACGACAGATCATTGAGATTTTATTGGAGGAGTAAATATGGTATCTGTACAGAACCTGAAAAAAAGCTTCGGGGATTTCTCCCTGGATGTCACATTGGACATTCCCGACGGACAGATCACCGGGCTTATAGGAAAAAACGGAGCGGGAAAAAGCACAGTGATAAAATCGATCCTGGGGCTGATAACCCCTGACAGCGGCAGCGTCACAGTGTTCGGAAAGGACGCTTTAAAGCTGTCCACCGTGGATAAACAGCAGATCGGAGCAGCACTTTCCGATTCGGGCTTCAGCAGTTATCTGACACCCGGAGACTGTGGGAAAATTCTGGACAAAATGTACGAGCATTTTGACAGGAAGATGTTTTCCGAAGCATGCAGAAAATATGGCCTGCCTGAGAATAAACAGATTCGCAGGTTTTCTACCGGCATGAAGGCAAAGCTGCGTGTGCTGGTCGCTCTCAGTCATGAAGCGAGGCTCCTGATCATGGATGAGCCCACTGCGGGAATGGACGTGGAGGCGAGAAACGAGATACTGGATATCCTGCGAAGCTATCTGGAACAGCGGGAGGACTGCTCTGTTCTGATAACATCTCATATTGCTTCCGATCTGGAAGGCTTATGCGATGACATCTATCTTATCCATCAGGGAAGGATACTGCTTCACGAGGACACCGATGTTATCCTTTCGGATTACGGAGTTATTAAAGTGGACGAAAAAGAATTTCAGAAGCTTGATCGGGATGCGGTATTGTGCTTTAAAAAGGAAGCGTATGGCTATTGCTGCCTGACCGATCAGAAAAAATTTTATATTGAAAACTATCCCGGAACAGTTATTGAAAACTGCGGGATAGATGACCTGATACTTTTAATGACCGGAGGTAAATAATATGAGCGGATTAATGCAGAAAGACATGTGTCTTTTATTTCAGAGGAGCCGTGTACTTGTGGTGCTGATAGGTATCGGCGCAATAATGGGATTTTCAACCGACGGCTCTTTTGTCATTGGATTTCTGACGTTGACATGTGCCATTTTAACTGTGGGCACCATATCTTATGATGAGTACGACAACGGATATCCTTTCCTGTTTACTCTTCCTATCACAAGAAGAACATATGTGGTCGGGAAATACATCTTTTGCATGCTTGGCGGATTGATAGGCTGGTGTGTTTCGGTTGCGATTTTCATTTGCTGCATCCTGATAAAGGGAGCAGTCCTTTCCGCAACCGATCTGATTGATGCCGCTGCTTTCATTCCTGTATTGGGTCTGATAACAGCTGTCATGATACCGGTACAGCTGAAATACGGCGCAGAAAAAAGCCGTGTTGCCCTCGTTGCTGTCGGAGGCGGAGCCTGGGCGATCGGGGTTTTGGCAATGAGATTTTTGCCCGATGATCTTCAGCTCCCTGCTTTTCTTTCAGAACCCGATGACCTTACCGTTATGCTGCTTCTTATTGGGGTATGTCTTGTTACGCTTGTTGTTTCCTATCTGATCAGCCTGCGTATTATGGAAAAGAAGGAATATTAAGGAAACGTTTGCGGCAGGAAATCAGAATCGGACGGAACATTTTTGTGTTCCGTCCGATTTAACTTTACATATTCTGTCAATGTCTTAATAAGCTTTGAACAATTTTAATATAATGATAAACATATACAACATAAAAATATGAACAAGAAAAGCTTTGTTTTTTCATCTCCGTATCTGACGAGCGATGTTTTTATCAGAAAAATGAAAAAGCCGCTCATCTTTCCAGAATATAATAATACTGTGCAGTT
>JBJFHQ010000391.1:0-6226 GCA_051893755.1 Oscillospiraceae bacterium | reverse complement strand
ATACAAGTTCGTCAAGAGAAAATGCCGTTCCGATGTCATCACCGGAATAATTGCCCGTTGTAATGGTTGCATATCGGCAGTTATTCCCTGCTGCCGCCGCAGTTATCCCCACCGTCGGCATGCACATGATAAGCATTGCCGCCGAAAGGAGAACCGCAAGGGCTCGCCTTAGCCTTGAAATTTTCATATGAAAAATTCCTCCTTTAAATTTATCGGGATATTTCCCGATATTATTCCAAGTTTCAGTATATCACACCCGGTGTGACAAACCTGTGACAAATAACCCCCTTTTTGGACCGATTTTGAAATATTAACAAAAAGTTTACAATTTAAAAAGACAGCTTCGGTATATGCCCCGAGGCTGTCTTTGTCATATTAAATATTGTTCCGTCTGCTATTTCCTGCGCTCCCATAGCATAGCAACAGTTTCCTCTGCCCAGCTGTACTGCTTCATATACTGCCCCCCGAAGGGCGGCTCGCCGCACTCCATAAAGCTGAAATAATCGCAGTCGATAAGCTCGGTATCAAGGGAATAGCTGTATATACCCGACCGCAGCAAAATATCTCCTGCGCCCACGCTTTCCAGCGTTTTCCGAAGATCGGTGAAGCCCTGACGGATATTGTTCATATTTTTCTCTTCATCAGAATTGTCGGGGCGTATCATAGCACATATCTGCTTTGTTGTGATTCCCTCTCCCCGTCGGTCGGTCAGCACCGCCAGCACCTCCTTGGCTATGGAACGCTTAAATACAAGAGGCTTTCCCTCCGAGAACACATCAAATGTGCCGAAACAGCGTATGGTCAGCAGCTTGTTTGCTTTTCTTTCAAGCTTGATATGGTCAATTTCCCTTTGCACCGCCTCGGCGGTTATGGGCTTCATCAGATAGCCCGAAACGTGCAGTCGGAAAGCGTCAACGGCATATTCTGAATATCCTGTGCAGAAAATTATCTTCATTTTCGGCTGTATCTCAACAAGCTTTTCTGCCAGAGCAAGTCCGCCTATCCCACGCATATTTATGTCTAAAAAGGCGATATCCGCCCTGTTTTCCTCTGCCCAACGGAGTGCGGCGGTGCAGCCCGAAAATTCCGATACCGACTCAATATCGGGAGAAGCCTTAACCGCAGCGGTCAGAGTATTCAGCATAAGCCGCTCGTCATCTACGGTCAGTGCGATCATTTCGATTCCTCCTTCGGGATATATATGACAGCAGTCGTTCCGTTTCCGGGAGTGCTGTCTATATTCAGCCTGCCGCCGCACATTGCGCTGAGGCGTTCTCTGATATTATTTATCCCGATGTGCTGTTTTCCGTCAGGCTGTGAAGTCGTGTCAAAGCCAACGCCGTTATCGCTTACCTTCACACAATATTCCGTATCTGTTTCATAAGCACAAATGCTGACGCTGCCGCCGCTTTCAAGTCCCATAAGTCCGTGCTTTATGGCATTTTCCACAAGGGGCTGAACTGACAGTGCGGGCAGGAAAAAATCATCGGAGCGCACATCAATATCCACAGTGATATCGGGGAAGCGCACCTGTTCAATATTCACATAATGCTTAACGTGCTCCAGCTCCTTTGACAGAAGTATGGGTCTGTTATTTTCAAGCTCGCTGAAATTTCCCCGCAGATACAGAGAAAAATCCTGCGTAAGCTCCGCCGCCTTTTCGGGCTGCTCAAGACAGAGCTGACATATGGAGCCGAGTGTATTATAAATAAAGTGAGGCTGTATCTGGCTTATCATAGTTGCAATACGCCGGTCTGTAAGCTCTGTTCTGAGCTGTTCGGCTTCTCTCGCAGCCTTGTAATTCATAGGAATGACCCTGATTATCCGCACAAGGTGGATAAGGAACAACACGAGAAAAACGCACTTTGAGCATATTCCTGCATTTGGTGTCCCCGAAAAATAGCATATTATATCCGCAGCAGCCGCACCGATAAGCAGAAAATCCGAAACAATTGCAAGGCGTTCGGTCACCTTTTTGCAGATACACTCGTAAATACAGCAGCCCAGAAGCACCAAATATATGATAATATGAGCCGCAAACCAGAAAAACAGCGTATCATATATGACAATAATCTTAAAAATCGACAGCAGAGCAAGCACCCCATTCACAGCACCCGATGCAATGACTGCCGCACGAGCAGTCTTTCTCGCCGCCGAGTGAATACTCTCCGCAATGCACGCTGCCGCACAGGTCGCCGCAAGCATTATACATATCTGCAGGGCATATGTATTGAAGGCGTTGAACCAGCTCCAGAGGGAAAGGTCAACTGTATCAAGAGCAATATATCCGCCGAAAAACAGAGCTAAAGCGCCAAGATTTCCCGTAGTTATACCGCCGTCAATGTTCATCAGTCCGAAAAACAGCGAAACAGCCAACAGCATTATTCCTGCCGCCATCAATGTAATGCCGATTATCCTGTCCGTCTGACCCGATTTAAGCATAAGGGTCGAGAAGTTATCTTCAAATCCGACGTAAATGTTATCGAGAAACTCATTGTATGCATTGCTGTTTCCGAACCTATGAAAATTTGTCAGGCGTATCTCCAGAACATCGTTTTCGGATATCTCGGGGGTTGTCCAATGCAGCCATTCCTTTCTGCAGTTTGCACAGTTCAGTCCGATCTCAGTTCTGCTGTCGAGGAGTATTTGCTCTCCGTTCAGAAACACATCCATTGCAATATGATCGAGATAGAAATTAAAATGAAAGCCATCGGGAAATCCACTGCCGAAGCCGCCTTTAAGTATAACGCTGCCATACTTTGCGGGAATATCGGAGCTTTCAGACAGAGTTTGCCACGTTTTCCCATTGTCAAGGCTGTACTTGCCCTGAAATTCTTTTTGCAGGCAAACCGAAAGAATAGCCTGATTGCTTCCGAAGCAGGCTGCCATAAGCGCGGCAAGCATTAAAACTATCGCCGCTATTCTTATGATAAGGACATATGATGTTTTTTTCAATTTATCATCTCCACAGAATATTTTATATATCATTTTATCATAGTTTCCAGTAGTTTTCAAGTTTTTCTGTCAGATTTTTTTAGAAAATTATGATATATTAACACGTTCAGATGCTTTATGGGTAGTGATGGGCGTGTAATGTTGAGAAATTCTGCGGAGGATCAAAGATTTACTACACTTGCTGAAATGCAAGAATATGTTGAAGCAAATAATATGATAGTAATTTATCCGCTTGCCGAACCGCAGAAAATTACCCTCACAGCAGCAGAAATGGCAGCGTTAATGGAATTGCAGACATACAGCGGCGTGACGAACATCACAAACAGCGACGGTGCAGACATGGACGTGAAGTATTGCACAAACAAAAATCTGTCGGAGTGCGTAATACCAATAACAACGGCGTTACAGGCGCAAATCGACGAATTAAAATCAGCCGTGCTCAGCCTCGGCGGGAATGTATGCGGGAATAAGTACAATACAAAGGTCGGCTCGCTTTACGGGATATGCAAAAACTCAAACAGTATAGGCATTGAAATCTGTTGTATGAACAGCATAGGACCGAAGAATGGCAAAATGCCCGATGCAAACGATGCATCATATAGCTTTACCGATACGACTGTGGCTAATGCTGAGTGGCTGGTAAAAAAGCTCATGGCAGAATATGTCCGTCTTGCAAAAGCTTCCCGATGAAGCATTTGAAATGACAATGCAAATCAAATCGGATCTTGAAGAAAAAGGACTGAATTATGCTTCACGGGAATTCTGAAGGTTATGCCGCAAATATCTGAGCGATGATAAGGCTCTGATGAGGCTCATCACACAGCTTGAAGAAGAAGATAAACAACTGAATGATAAGCTGCGCGGCGTAATATAAAGCAACCGTATTTGACAAAAGCAAAGCCGCCATAGCGGCGGCTTATCAGATACGATCCAGAAGCTCGGAAGGTTTAACAGCAGGAACAGGGCTTGAAACGAAATCACGGATATTGCGTGTGACGATAAAATCAGCATTTATTCGTTCTGCACAGCACATCTGAACAGCGTCCTCATAATCGGCGGTTTTCATTTCAGCCGCTTTCCGAAGGTCCTCTGCGGTCAGCTCGACCACATCAAATATGAGCAGCAGACGGTCAATTATCTCTTTGGTCTTGTCGGGATCAAGCTCTTTCCGAAGAATATATACTATGTTCGGAACAGAAAGAGCAGAAATAACACCGGTCAGCTTATCGACTTCACAGTATTTCCACACCTTTGAGGAAGCTTCAAGAAATTCAGCTCTGCCGCACAGAACATCAAGAATAACGTTTGTATCAATCAGAACTTTCACGGGATTCTATCCTTTCTGCACGAAGCTTTTTATCGTCATAGTCATTTTTCAGCACACCGGTAAGGGAATCTGTCAGAAATGAAACGCTGCTCTGCCGTGAAACTATCCTGGCAACCTCTTTTCCGTTTTTTATTATGATTATTTCGTCCCCTGCCTGAACCGCAGCAAGATATTTCCCGAAATTGTTCTTGATATCAGTCGCTGTCGCTGTCATCATAAAAAGCACCTCCTATTATTTTGGCTATTTATATTATACGATATTTTAGCTAAAATGTCAAGAGAAAATATATATTTTTCTCCGATGGGGAATAGAAAGGGTAAGAATAATGAAATTAAACGATGAAATAATGGAACGAGAAAAAATGAAGGCTTTTTTTCAAAAACCACAAGGAACTTTGTTTACCAGAATTGAAATCTGCAATTATGAAAACAAGCCTGCGATAGTGATTACATTTTGGAATAAACGACGAGACATGATCGCATTCCGAATGAAAGCAGCGGAGTATTTCACGGCTGATGAGCTTGTTGAAATATTTAAGCTCCAAACATTCAGAGGTGGAGAGATACGGGACGATTGGTACGATATATTTAGTCAATGGGTAAAGCAAATCGAATAAATATTTATAGGAAGAAGGAAACTTAAAAATGGAAAAAGATATTATAAGACATATCGTAATAGAATATAAGGAAGCAAGGACAGAACGGTTTTACATAGACCCGGAAAACGTTCCGGCTGTTGCTTACATATACGGCTATATATAAAAACTCGTCAGATATCTTCCGATGTTGTCCGTGAATTCTGCAAGGCAGGAATTCTTTATCCCACCAAACGAGAAATAACGGCAAAGGACGGAAACAAATACACAAAGGTTAATGCTGTGTTTTTACATATCAATGAAAACGGCGAGCCAAGCGGAGCAGAATTGCAGGGACTGGATAAGGATCCTCAGTATCGCTTTAAAAGCTGTACTGCCCGTGATGAATCAGATCATGGATTTGTCTATAACAAGGGTGACCTTGAAAAGATTGATACTGTTTATCTTTTTGAAGCAGAAATTGACCTGATGAGCTTTATAGACCTTCACCCGGAAATTGAAAATGCAAAGTTTGTTGCAATGAGCGGCTTGAAGCCCACAATAGCGGATCACTACATCGACAGCGGGCTGAATGTTATTTCTTGCGTGGATAATGACATTGCCGGAGAGCGTTTTAACAGCAGGATCCTGCACGGCAAAATGCAGGAATCACTCTCGTCCAACGGAGAAGATATAACTGTACATATAATTAACCGGGATCCCCCGGGAGAATTTCTTAATGCTTCCGTAAACGGAAAAGAATGCAGCTTCTTCATGAATAAAGAAGAGTATAAGGCGGCAAGAGAAAGCGGAGCAGAAATAAACCGTACCGCATTTATGTGGATAAATACCAGTAATTTCACTGTAAACCGCGAATGTGCCGAAGCAGGAGTAAAGGACTTTAATGATCTTCTAAAAAAAACAAAGAATGAGCGTGCTGCCAGTATTGACGTGCAGAACATAGCAGCTGTTGAGAATGTGGGAAATGGGCTGACAAGGTTCTTGATGAGATTGCAGCCGAACGCAGCGAACATAACAGGCAGAATAAAACGTTTTACGATATTCGGTTCGGTGGAGCGAAAACCGGGTATTACATAGCCGACAGCAAAGCAGAAGATAATATTTAGCCACTAATCGGTCCGGCATTTCTGTTCGTTTAAAAAGTTTAACACATAAAAAATTACAAAAAGGCATCGACAACTTTTAACAGGATACTATACGATATTTTTAACAACAATAATTCCGCAAACCAAGTAAGTATGAAAGGAAATGATTCTATGAAAAGAAAAGCCACGGCAATATTAACAGCTGCAGTACAAGCATGGGCAGTTACTGCTATTCCCTGCGCGAAGTCAACATGCCGAACATC
>JBJFHQ010000390.1:0-6231 GCA_051893755.1 Oscillospiraceae bacterium | reverse complement strand
TGCAACAAAATTATGCTCGAAAATCCGCACGCATATCCTATGTGGACAGGTTCTACCAGTCAAGCTCTTCGGCGGTCAGCTTCTTTTCATTCCGTATCTCTTTCCGCACCATTCCGTCACGAAGCTTTATCACCTTGTCCGCCATATCCTTTATCGCTTCGTTATGCGTGACCATGATCACCGTAGTGCTGTATTTTCTGTTGACCGTCTCGATGAGCTTAAGTATCTCCTTTGAGGTATTGTAATCAAGTGCGCCCGTAGGCTCGTCGCAGAGCAGGATATCGGGATTTTTTACGATAGCCCTGCCTATAGAGCATCTCTGCTGCTGACCGCCCGAAAGCTGAGAGGGCAGCTTATGCCGATGCTCATACAGACCGAGGGTCTTAAGTATCTCGTCAACGTCAAGAGGGTCATCGCTCAGATATGCGCCTGTTTCGATGTTTTCATTGATATTCAGATCAGGGATAAGATTGTACATCTGAAAGATATAGCCCAGATGCTTTCGCCTGTACTCGGTCAGAGCTCTTTCGTTCATATTCTCGGTTTTTTCACCGTTAATGGAAATGTATCCCGAATCTGCGTCGTCAATTCCGCCGATGATATTGAGCAGCGTTGATTTTCCGCTCCCCGAAGGTCCCAGAAGAACGCAGAATTCGCCTTTCTCAATGCCTGTGCTTATTCCCTTGAGCACCTCGACTCTGCTTTCTCCGCTGCCGTAGCTCTTTTTGATATTGCTTATTTCGATAAACATCACTGTGCATCCCTTCATTTTATGGTGTAACATATGAGCATATGTTCATATGTATAATTATACATTGTTTTTTCAAAATGTCAAGACATGTTGCAGCGGATATACTTTTTTTCGTACAAAATGCCGATCGGAGCATTATTGTTTCCTGTGGTTTTGTATATTTTTACATTCTCATATCCCGCCACTGAAGCGTCATACATACAAACACACTGCGGGAAAGCTTACTCCGAAAGCTGTGAGCATACTCCTTGACTAAAAATATGCAGTATGGTATTATAGTTATAAATAATGCGTACTCAATAACTGATTAATAACACTTATTCGTACCGACCGGGAATTTACATAAGGAGCGATCATATGTCCCGAAAACAAATACTTATAATAGACGATGATGAGGACCTGTCCTTTATTATTTCGGAAATGCTTGAAAGCTACGGATATGGGGTGACCTGCGCCGAAAACAGCGAAGCTGCCTTTGAGCTTTTGTCGGAAAATAACTATCATCTGATACTGCTTGATATAAATCTTCCCGATACCACAGGCTTCGAGCTTTGCAGAGAGCTTCGCAGAGTATCGACCGTTCCCGTAATCTTTTCCAGCGCAAGGACAAGCGAGTCCGACCGTATCACAGGATTTGACATAGGCGGCGACGATTATCTTCCCAAACCATGCTCCATGAAGGAGCTGCTTTCCAGAGTAAATGCTCTTATCCGCCGCACCTACGGCTTTTCCGATGAGGAAAGGCTCGTGACCTTCGGCAATGTCACAGTGAATATCACCGCAAGGACAGTCACCGTAAACGGCGGTAACATTTCACTTTCTCTTCGGGAATTCGATCTGCTGGCATATCTCTGCGAACATAAAAACACTGCGGTCCCAAAGGAAACGCTGCTGTCGGAGGTGTGGGGAGCATTTTCAACGGTAGAGCCATCAACGCTGACGGTGCATATCCGCTGGCTTCGTGAAAAGCTGGAGGAGGACCCTGCCCGTCCGCAGTTCATCAAAACAGTTTACAAGGTCGGCTATATGCTGGAGGTGAAGGAATGAAAAGGAGACTTATCTCCGCAGCGATGCTTTTTTCCGTGCTGATGATCGCCGCTGCGGGCATATTTTATTTTTCGGGAAAGCAGATCAGCCGACAGGACCGCAGATCGGAACAGCTGGTCGCCATTAATGAGATACAACAGCTTGCAAGGCTCGGCGAATATGAGAAAATGTCCGAAAAAACGGAGGAGCTCTCGGAAAGCATACGCTCCTCACAGAACGCTTCGGATATGGGCGGAGGCATTTTTATCATGTGCGGGTGCTGCATCGTTTATGTCATCGGAGTGTTCGTATATGTATATTTCGCCATGCTCCGTCCCTTTGACAAGATGAAGCTATTTGCCGAAAAGATCTCCCGCGGTGATTTCGATATCCCCCTTGATTATGAACGCTCCAACTATTTCGGCGAGTTCACATGGGCGTTCGACAGCATGCGCCGCGAGATCACAAGAGCCCGCTCCTGCGAGCGTGAGGCTATTGAAAACAACAAGACCGTCATTGCTACCCTTTCCCACGACATAAAAACTCCGATAGCCTCTATCCGCGCCTATGCGGAGGGACTGGAAGCAAATCTGGACGTCACTCCCGAAAAGCGCGGGAAATATCTCAGCGTGATAATGAAAAAGTGCGACGAGGTCTCACGGCTCACAAACGATCTGTTCTTACATTCACTGTCCGACCTGGACAAGCTGAAGATCACCCCCGAAAGCTTCGAGCTTTGCGGATTTATCGAAAACGCAGTAAGCGAGCTGGCGGCGGAGCATAATGATGTTCATTTTCAAAAGCCCGATTTCTCCGCAGTTGTTTCGGCAGATAAAAACAGACTTATGCAGGTGACGGAAAATCTTATCAACAATGCGCGTAAATATGCAAAAACAGATATAGACGTATTCATCACACAGTCGGGCGGAAATGCCGAGATACATTTCCGCGACTACGGCAGCGGTATTCCCGATGAGGATATGCCCTTCATCTTCGATAAATTCTATCGCGGCAGAAACTGCGGCTCCGAACAGGGCTCGGGACTGGGACTATACATAGTGAAATATATTGCGGAGCAGATGAACGGGAAGATCCTGCTGCACGACCACCCGGACGGGCTGGAAGCGATAGTGGTGCTGAACATATGCGGATAGTGCGCCGATGCAGAATTTCCGTTAAGCACTCCCCCGCCTTAAGGACTTCTTAATATCTTTTCCGGTAGAATGAGTATATAAAGATATGAAAGGAAATAATTTATGAAAAATACAATTCTATCGGCTAAGGGGCTTTGCAAAAGCTTCGCCCACAACGGCGGTCAGCTCCATATCCTCTCACATGTGGATATGGAGCTTTACGAGGGCGACTTCACCGTTATCATGGGAGCTTCGGGCTCGGGAAAATCCACGCTGCTGTACGCTCTCAGCGGCATGGACAGGGCAACCGCAGGTCAGGTGCTCTACGGCGGAAATGACCTTGTGAAGCTCAGCGAAAAGAGTCTCGCCGCCCTTCGGCACACCGATTTCGGCTTTATCTTCCAGCAGATGCACCTTGTCAGCAATCTGACGCTTTTTGAAAACATCGCAGTGCCCGGATATCTCAACAAGGACAAACCTGCCCGGCAGGTCAATGAGCGGACGGAAAAGCTCCTTGAACAGATGAATATCTCTCACATCAGAACTCATCTGCCCTCGCAGGTATCGGGCGGCGAACAGCAGCGCTGCGCTATCGCAAGAGCGGTCATAAATCAGCCGAAGCTTCTTTTCGCAGACGAGCCCACAGGCGCTCTCAACCGTAAAAATACAACTGAGGTGTTAGATCTTCTTACAGGGCTGAACAAGTCGGGACAAAGCATTTTAATGGTCACTCACGATATGAGAGCCGCTCTCAGAGCCACTCGTATACTCTATATCGCAGACGGAAGGATGATCGGCGAGCTTACTCTGCCGCCATATTCTCCCGATGAGGAAAAAAGCCGCGAAACTCAGGTCAGCGCATGGCTGAACTCCATGGAATGGTGAGGTGAGATAATGGAAATACTTACCTTGCTCAGAGCAAATCTCCGCCACAAAAAGGGCGCATTTATAAGCGTGATACTGCTTATGATGATGATCATATTGTCATTTTCCGTTACCGCCAGCAACAACGACAACGTCGCTGACGGAATACGCCGTGCCCATTTATCCGCCGATACAGGCGATTTTGCTGCATTTATCGCCGAAAGCGAGCTTGACGGGGATATGCTGAAAAAGCTCACCGAAAATGAAAACACATCCCGCATACGGGACGTAAATGCATTAGCTGCCTTATCATACAGTATTGGCAGCCATGAGGGAACATCTCCATATCTATTTCTGAAATGGGATGGTTCTCTGTCTGTTTTTGATGAAGCGCTTCTGGAATTTGAAGCGTCTCCCGCGGACTTATCCGAGGGAGAGATCTACGTTCCTGCGGCAATGAAAACCGTCTATGACTGCGATATCGGCTCTCAGATCACGGTAAACACCAAAAACGGAGAAGAAAACTTCACTGTCAGAGGCTTTGTGGAGGATCCTTTTTTAGGCTCAATGTCTATCGGGATAAAGCAGCTTTTTATTTCCGAAAGCGATTTTGAGCGGTTATATTCTGAGGACGCAGACGATGAAAATGCCGCAGTGAGCCTGCTTTTCCCCTGCAGGATAATTCACGTTTTCAAATCGGAAAACAGCAGCCTTTCCGTTACTGAGCTGAAAAAGGAGCTTAACCGTGAATGTATGATCGTTGACAGCTCGCTCTTTACTCAGTCGAGAGAAAGCAGCGACGAGCTCACGACTATCTTCACCGATACGGGCACAAAAATGCTTATCGTATTTGTTATCCTGCTGATAATTATTGTTATGATATCAATAAATCACAGCATCGTTACGACAATAGAGACCGAATATGTGAGCCTTGGTATCCTGAAGGCGCAGGGCTTTACCGAAAATAAAATAAGACTCATCTATATTATCCAGTATTTCCTGGCACTTGCTATCGGCGGCGTTCTGGGGATATTGGTCTCCTTTCCGCTTATAAAGGCTCTGGGAAAGCTCTTTCAGCCGATCACGGGAATAATGGTCTCGACGGGCATCTCTGTGGGAAAATGCCTGCTTGTCTCCGTTGGCATCATACTTATCTGTACCGCCTATATTATCATTGCTTCGGGAAAGATCAGCAGGATATCTCCTGTGAGAGCAATATCCGGAGGTGCGGAGGAAATATACTTCGACAGTCCTGTGAATATTCCTATCGAAAAAAAGCCGCTGTCCTTTTTCATTGCTCTGCGGCAGATAACCTCTCACCCGAAAGCATATATAGGGACCTCGCTTATTGCTGCGATACTGATATTCTTTATGATAACTATTGCCTTGCTTGCAGAAGGAATGTCGGCAAACAGCATGATCGAAGCCTTCGGCGCATTAAACGGTCAGGCGCAGGCAAAGCCCAACAATAACTTTGAGATCCCGGATATTTCCAAAGCAGAAAGCATCATCAGAGAGATCGACGAAAGCTCCTCCGCAGTTTTTTCAAGCACTGCATATATGACTATCGACGAAACGGAAATGTGCTGCATGGTATACAGCAGACCGGATATCCTTAAAAGCATCCAGAAGGGCAGGGCTCCCGTATACGACAACGAGGTCATGATAACGGGAACTGTTTCGGAGGAGCTCGGCAAAAGCGTCGGCGACATGGTCACCGTCAGCTGCGGCGGAGGAAGCGCCGAATATATTATCACTGGGATATATCAGTCGGTGCAGGAGCTGGGCAGATGCTTTACTATGAGCTTTGAAGCCGCTGCGAAGCTTTATGATATCACTCCCGACATCATGTACATAACTCTTTCCGACGACAGCCTCGCTGAAAGCGCCATAAATGCTCTGAACGAACGGTGCGGTGATATCCTCGAAGCGGAGCTCACCGAAAAGAGCGGCTATGCCGACAGCATGACAGGGCTTATCGACACGCTCATGAATGTTATAACAGGGGTCATCTACTCGGTATCGGCACTGTTCGCACTTGTGGCGGTGCATATGGTCTGCTCCAAGGCGTTCCTCAGAGAAAGACGCGATTCGGGTATCTACAAGGCGATGGGCTTTACCTCGGACAGGCTGCGGCTGTGCTTTGCACTGAGATTCCTCGTGATATCAGTGATCGGCGGAGCTGCGGGAACAATACTCTCAATGCTGTTCTCGGACAAGCTCCTGAGCCTGCTGCTGAAAAACATAGGCATTTCCTGCTTTGAAGCAAGTCTTTCATTTTTCGCAGCTATAGCTCCCGTTCTTGTGATATGCCTGTGCTTTTTTGTATTCGCATATTTTTCATCGGGGAAGATAAGAAAAGTTGAGATCAGAGAGCTGGTCTCGGAATAAAAAACGCCGCATTATTTCAGAACCTGTCCACATAGGATATGCGTGCGGATTTTCGAGCATAATTTT
>JBJFHQ010000389.1:0-6248 GCA_051893755.1 Oscillospiraceae bacterium | reverse complement strand
GCGCCGCCCTTTGGAAACCTGCAGCCTTGAAAGGCTGGCGAACTTTTTATTGCTGGGTTACTGCTTATTTACTGTTACCCTCAGCCTCGAACGCTCACTATTCACTCTTCACTATTCACTCTTCACTATTCACTAATTCACGAAAGCTGCTCGGCTAACTCTTTCAGAAAATCCAGCGCTTCCTGCGGCGAAAGCTCATCTACATTGGTTTTCCTTATCCTGTCAATGACGCTGTCACTGTCTATCCTGCCAAATGTTATCTGCTCGTCATCATGACTGTCCGTCCGCTTCTCCGCCGCCTTCTCCTTTTCCATTTCCGAAAGCAGCTCCTTAGCGCGCTTTAACACCTTCGGCGGCAGCCCCGCCAGCTTCGCGACTTCAATGCCGTAGCTGTCGTCCACGCCGCCCTCAACTATCTTGCGCAGGAACTTGATGTCCTCGCCCTTCTTGATAACGGCAACGCTGTAATTCTTTATGCCCTCAACGCGCCCCTCAAGAGAGATAAGCTCGTGATAATGTGTGGCAAAAAGGGTCTTGCATCGCAGGCTCCTGTTTCCTGCGATATATTCCGCAACGGCAGTAGCTATGCTCACGCCGTCAAAGGTGGAGGTGCCTCGTCCCACCTCGTCCAGAACAACGAGACTGTCCTTTGTGGCATGCTTCAGGATGTTGGCGACCTCGCTCATTTCCACCATAAAGGTGGACTGTCCCGCAGTAAGGTCGTCGGAGGCGCCCACACGGGTGAATATCTTGTCCACGATGCTTATTTTAGCCCTCGAAGCAGGCACAAAGCAGCCTATCTGCGCCATCAGCACGATAAGCGCAGTCTGCCGCATGTAGGTGGATTTTCCCGACATGTTAGGACCCGTGATTATCGCCATTCTGCGGCTGTTTTCGTCAAGATATGTATCGTTTGGGACGTACATCTCGTCGGTTATCATCTTTTCCACAACGGGGTGACGTCCGTCCTTTATGTCGATTATCCCGTCCGCAGCGATATCGGGGCGCACATAGCCATTTGCTGCGGATACATATGCAAAGCTGCACAGCACATCAAGAGAAGCTATCGCCGAAGCAGTCTGCTGGACCTCGGTCAGACAGGAGGCGGCAAAATCCCGGACCTCCGCAAATATCTCGCTTTCCAGCACAAGACTTTTCTCCTTTGCGCCTGCTATCTCGTACTCGGTCTTTTTGAGCTCCTCGGTGATGAACCGCTCACAGTTTGCAAGGGTCTGCTTGCGGATATAGTCTTCGGGAACAAGGTCGTAATAGGACTTGGTCACCTCGATATAATACCCGAACACACGGTTGTAGCCGATCTTCAGATTTTTTATCCCCGTCCGCTCACGCTCGCGGTTTTCGATTTCCTCAACGACGCTCTCGCCGCCCGACATTATCTTCCTGAGGTGGTCAAGGTCAGCATTAAAGCCCTCCTTGATAGCCCCGCCGTCCTTCAGATTCATGGGCGGCTCGTCGGCAATGGCATTAGCGATGAGCGCAGCAAGCTTTGATAATGTGCTTATCTGCCCGTTCAGCTTTTTCAGCAGGGGTGCTGTGAAATTCTCCAGCAGCTTCTTGATATCGGGGAGCTTTTCCGCCGTCTGCTGGAGCGCCTTCATATCGCGGGGAGTGGCAGTCTTGTACATGACCTTCGTCATTAAGCGCTCAATGTCGTATATCCCCGAAAGCGCGGAGATAAGCTCGTCGCGGTCCACAGGGTCATCGAATAGCTGCTCTACCGCATCAAGGCGCGCAATTACTGCCGCAGGATTGATAAGAGGCTGTTCGATGCAGCTTTTCAGCATGCGCTTTCCCATGGAGGTCTGGGTATGGTCCAGCACCCACAGCAGACTTCCCCGCTTTTCCTTGTTCCGCATGGTCTCGATAAGCTCCAAGTTGCGCCTTGCAGTCATGTCAAGGTCCATGTATTTTTTGCCGTTTGAACGGTTGATGACGGTAAATCTTCCCGTCAGGGACTTCTGCGTCTCGGCGATGTAGTCGAAAAGTCCGCACACACAGCGCAGCTCGGCGTTATCCTGTTCGGAAAAGCCCAGCTCGGAAATATCCTCCGCAGCGAACTGCTTTAAGAGTATCTCCGTTTTCGTGCGTGGGTCAAAGCTGCTCTCGCCGATAAGCTGCACCGACGTGTTCAGCCTCTCCTTGATAAATTTCGGAGCTTCCCTGAAATTCAGGAAATCCTGATTGAAGATAATTTCCGCAGGAGAATATCTTGAAAGATCGTTTATCAGCCGTTCCTCGGCGTTATCCTCATACACCGAAAGGTCCACGCTGCCGGTGGAGATATCCGCAAAGCAGGCAGCGCAGGAATCAAAGCCCACATAAACTGCGGCAAGATAGTTGTTGGAATCCTCACGGAGCATGGAGCTGTCGGTAAGCGTTCCCGGAGTCACCACCTTGATGACCTGCCGCTCCACCAGACCCTTTGCAAGCTTAGGGTCCTCGGTCTGTTCGCAGACCGCCACCTTAAAGCCGCAGTCGATAAGCCGCTTGATGTAGGTATCCGCCGCATGGAAGGGCACGCCGCACATAGGCGCACGCTCCTCCTGCCCGCAGTCCTTGCCTGTCAGAGTAAGCTCCAGTGCCTTTGAAACAGTGACCGCATCGTCGTAGAACATCTCATAAAAGTCGCCGATGCGGAAAAACAGTATATGGTCGGGATATTTTTCCTTGTTGTCAAAATACTGCCGCATCATCGGCGAGAGCTTGTCGTAGTCAATATTCATTATCAGCCGCAGCCTCCGCAGGTGGAACAGCTTCCGCTGCAGGAGGGAGTCTCAACGGGGCAGGTCATGGGGTCCTCGCCGTTTGCGGAATAGGTGATGATATTGTTGAGCTGTGCCAGCAGGTCATTCATGGCATTCTGTGCCTTTGTGAAGTTTATCATGTTTTCGTTAGCCATTATCTGATTATACTTTTCCTTGACCTTTTGGTCGTACTCGGCTATCTTTTCGCTGTTCTTGTCGGGCTTAGACATCTCGGCGTTGAGGTTTAAGCGGAGCAGATTGAAGTCGTTTATCATCTGCTGGAGCTCCTCGTCGGCATCATTAGCCTCTCTTGCAACGTTGTAGGCGATGTATCTGTCGTCCTGCTGTATCATAACTCCAAGCTCTCTTGCTTTTTCGATAATAGTCATATGCTCATTCTCCTTATCAGTCAATCGGTTATCTCACCTGATACTGCCCAGTTGTGGGTCTCGGTGATCCTTACATTTTTAAACGTTCCAATATCGGCAGGCGTTCCCTTTGCCTCCACGATAACGAACTCGTCGCTTTTTCCTGTGATATATCCCTCTCTGCGGCTCACGCCGTCGAAAAGGACCTTCATAGTTTTCCCCATGAAGCGCTTGTAATATTCGTCGGATATCTCACGCTGAAGTGCAAGCAGCTCACGGAACCATTTTCCCTTATCCTCATCGGAGGTATTATCCTCCATTTCGGCAGCTTTGGTGCCCTTGCGCTTTGAGTAGATGAAGGAATAGATGTTGTCGAACTTCACACGCTTCATCACATCGAGGGTGCCGAGGAAATCCTCATAGGTCTCATTGGGAAAGCCCACGATGATATCGGTGGTTATGGACAGATCGGGCATGACCTTACGGGCATAGTCCACGATCTTCATGTAATCCTCCACGGTATATCGGCGGTTCATCGCCTTAAGTATCCTGTCGCTGCCCGACTGGAGCGGCAGATGAATGTGCTTGCATATCTTGTCACATTCGGCAACAGCGTCGATAAAATCGGGAGTAGCGTCCTTTGGGTGAGGCGACATGAACCGCACGCGGAAATCTCCGTCGATATCGTTTATTCTTCGAAGCAGCTCGGGGAAATCTATCCTCGGTTCAAGACCCTTTCCGTAGGAATTGACGTTCTGTCCCAGAAGCATTATCTCCCTGCAGCCGTCATTCACCAAAGAAGTTATCTCGTCGATGATATTTTCGGGAGTGCGGCTGCGCTCTCTGCCTCGGACGTAGGGCACGATGCAGTAGGTGCAGAAGTTATTGCAGCCGTACATGACGGACACGCCCGCCTTATATTTGCAGCTGCGGACAGCGGGGATATCCTCATAGACGTCCTCACGGCGCTCGGAGATATCGCACTGCGGCTTCCGCTCGGTGAGAACGTTATATATCAGACGAGGAAGCTCCGCAAGAGCGAAGGTACCGAAGACGATATCCACCTGCTTGTAGGTCTTTTTTATCTTTTCGGCGATGTGCTCCTGCTGAGCCATGCAGCCGCAGACAGCGATTATCAGATCCGGATTTTTTTCCTTTAAGTGCTTGAGCTCGCCGATATTGCCGAACACTTTCAGCTCGGCGTTTTCCCTGACCGCGCAGGTATTAAGGATAATGATATCCGCCTCGTTCATATCATTTGTGATGCCGCAGCCCATAGCAGACAGCATGCCTGCTATCCTTTCGCCGTCGCTTACGTTCTGCTGGCAGCCGTAGCTGTGCACGCAGGCAAGCCGCGGAGAGCTTTCACGGGAGAATAATTCCCTGACAAGCCCGGTATATTTTTCTTTTTCGGACATGATCTTTTAAAAAAGTCCTTTCGTATTTTTGACTTACATTATATTATACCATATTTATCGCAGATGTTCAAGTGGTAAAATAAAAAAAAGCGCAGACCGAAGCCTGCGCAAAAATATTTATATAATGATTACTGAGCCTGTAAAGCGTTGAGCTTCTTAGCAAGCTGAGACTTCTTTCTCGCAGCGTTGTTCTTGTGAAGAATACCCTTAGCGGCAGCCTGGTCAACCTTCTTGATAGCAAGCTTGATTGCAGCAGCGTCCTCTGTATTAGCGTTCTTAAGAACAGTCTTGAGGTTGCTCTTGATCATCTTATTCTTTAAAGTCTTGGCCTTGATGACCTTAACTCTCTTCTTTGCGGATTTGATGTTTGGCATTGCTGAACACCTCCTTAAACTTTAGTTCTGCGTGCGCAGTCATACAGGATATATCGCATTGCGATAAAGACACGTTCCCTGCGGAGTGTAAATGACAACCACTCCGACAATACGCACAGCCTTAACTATAATATTAACATTTAAACGCGCATTTTTCAAGTGTTTTCGATGATTTTCCGTGTAGAAATTTCCGCTTGCAATGCGCATATTTTTTGGCGTTTTGTACAAAATACTGCTATATATTCATAAAATACAGTGAAAGGACAAGATCATCATGTCAATAAGAACCGATTTAGCCGTTGAATGCATCGACCCCGAGAGCCGAACTCTGCCGAAGGGGATAAAGCGGAAGCTGCGCAAAAGCTCGGTATGCAGCATAACGGAGATAATCGTCACAGATGAAATGGCAGGGCTTCGCATAGGCAAGACCCGCGGACGGTATATCACCGTAGAGACCGACCGCCTGTCTGCGCACCCCTCCGATTTCGAGGAGCAGGCGGAAAATATCGCCGACGAGATAAAGGGCATCGCCGACAACACCGAACGAGTTCTCGTGGCAGGACTGGGCAACCGAAATATCACCCCCGACGCACTGGGACCCATTGCCGCCTCGCAGATAATCGCCACTCGGCATATAGGCGGAATGTCGGGACTGCCCGATATGTCGGAGGTAACGGTAGTCTCCCCGGGAGTCACGGGACAGACGGGTATTGAAGCGGCAGAGCAGCTGCAGGCAGTATGCAGCACGGTAAAGCCCACGCTGTTAATTGTCATAGATGCCCTTGCCTGCTCGGATATATCGCGGCTGGGGACGACTATCCAGATAACCGACACAGGGATATCTCCCGGCTCTGGAGTGCAGAACCGCCGCAAGGAGATATCACGGATAACCATGGGCGTGCCTGTGGTAGCGATAGGAGTGCCGACGGTGATAGACATGCACACGGCGGTGGAGAACATCACAGGAAAGGCTCCCGAGAAGCATCTGCCGAACATGATGATAACTCCCCGTGACATAGACGAGCTTATCCGCCGCACAGCGAAGCTTATCGCCTTTGCGGTAAATCGGGCGGTGCAGAAAAATCTGTCCGACGAGGAGATAATCTCGCTGATGTGACGCAGCAAGTCCGTGAATTCGGGCTTGTACATAGGACGCAAGTGAATAGTGAAGAGTGAATAATGAATAGTGAATAGTATGGAATATAATCACTCTTCACTATTCATTATTCACCATTCACTATTCACTAAAACAAATAAATTCCGATATGTCGGGCAGTTCAGCCCTGTTCATTTTCATTATACCACGCCCCGCAGGTCAAGTCA
>JBJFHQ010000388.1:0-6279 GCA_051893755.1 Oscillospiraceae bacterium | reverse complement strand
GGAGTTCTCCGAGGACGAAGCAAAGGTCATCCTCTCCGAGGACGAGATAGAAATATATATCGACCTTAATATAGGCAGCGCAGAGGCCACCGCATGGGGCTGCGATCTCACCTATGACTATGTTAAGATAAACGGCGATTATCGTTCGTAATTCGGACGGATCGGGGGAAGTATGAACGAAAACGACATATACTCAAAAATACATGGCTACAACAATGCCCTGACCGACGCCCTTTGCTCAGGGGAAAGCATACTGTGCAGCGGGATACAGAAGGATAAAAATCATTCATCGGGTGCCCTTATCATGCTGATAGTAATAATTGTGGCGGAGTGCTTGCTGTTTTATTTTTTTCAGTCGGGTGTGATATCCATCTGGACGATGATACTTCCGGCGGCTATTGTTCTTCCTGTGATGACTAAGAGGTTTGACAGCAGAAACGAAAAGGACGGGTATGCCTTGACTGACAAGCGGGTGCTGATATATACCGACGGAAATCTCAGTCAGGTGATGCTTGAAGATATCACAGATGTATGCATTTATTCCGTCAAGGGGAAGATAGGGACGCTGGAAATATATAAAAATGACCTGTCTGAAAAGGGAAAGACCGTTTCGGTAGGTATCATCAGGGATATATATCTTCCCGAGGAGATACGCTCTGCGATACTGCTTCAGCAGAAAAACAGCGCTCCTGACAGGTAAATGGGAGATATAATGTGAAAAACGATAATTATTCCGAAGGTGTGCAGAATGAAAACGAAGATGTTTTCGGAGGACAGCTTTTGCCCTATGAAAGCATTTTGTGGACAGGTGCGGGAAAAGTGCAAAGCCGTGCGTTCATGGTGCTCTTTGCATTGTTCTGGCTGGGATTTTCCCTGTTATGGACGGGTATGGTGTATTTTCTGGGCGGTAAGGGAATGGCGTTATTTGGCGTTATCTTTATTGTTATCGGAGTGGGGCTGCTGATAAAGGCTTTCCGAAAAAATGAGCCCGACAGATATGCTCTTACCAATATGCGTGTGCTTATTCTCAGCGGAGGCAAATACACGGAAATCAAGCTCGAACAGATCGTGAACATAGATACGTACCCCGGCAAACAGAGTACGGGATATCTGGATATCAATGCCAACTATTTCCGCGACAACGGCTCGATCGATACGGCATCACACCGTATATCCAATATAAATGACCCCGGATATGTACGGGAACTTATCCTCACGGAGCGTGACAGGATATTACACTAAGCTCTATTTCAAAATCTGCGATTTTGCAATGCTCGGAATTTTATTGCCGAGAGGCGTCAAAGCCGCCGTAAATACTGCCTTCGCAAAGTCTTTGATTCTGCAATAGAGGGCAGTATATCAAACAGATAATCTATGAAAGGAATTATCATAAAATGGATAACGAAAACAATATAACCAGCGATGTGCGGTCAAAGGTACTTATCGACGCTCTGCCGTACATTCAGAAGTACAGCAATAAGATAGTGGTCATCAAGTACGGCGGTAATGCTATGACCAACGAGGAGCTGAAAAATGCTGTAATGAGCGATATCGTCCTGCTGAATCTGGTAGGGATAAAGACCGTCCTCGTTCACGGCGGCGGTCCTGAGATAAACGATATGCTCAAAAGAGTGGGCATCGAAAGCAGGTTCATCAACGGACTGCGCTACACCGACGCAGATACTATGGATATCGTCCGAATGGTGCTGGCGGGAAAGGTCAACAAGGAGCTGGTCTCCCTGCTGCAGCTGCATCAGGGAAAGGCTCTGGGACTGTGCGGCGTGGACGGTCAGATGATAATGGCTCACAGGCTGGAAGCAGACCCCGATCTTGGCTTTGTGGGCGAGATCGAGAAGATCAACACAAAGGCTATCACCGATGCTCTGGACAACGGCTATGTGCCCGTTATCGCAACAGTAGCCTCCGACGAGCAGGGTCAGGTGTACAACATCAACGCCGACACCGCAGCTTCCCGCATCGCCGCCGAGCTTAAGGCGGAAAATCTGGTGCTTATGACCGATATCCCCGGACTGCTCCGCGACAAGGACGACCCGTCCACACTTATCCCAAAGGTACAGGTCAGCGAGGTGCCCTTTATGAAGAGACAGGGCATTATCAGCGGAGGTATGATACCTAAGATAGACTGCTGCGTGGAGGCTGTCCGAAGAGGCGTACATAAGACCTGCATCATCGACGGAAGAGTTCCCCACTCCATTCTGGTGGAGCTTCTGTCCAGCGGCGGCATAGGAACACAGTTTACTTAATAAGCAAACAGCTAACTAAGGGAGATAAAGCAATGAATACTATAGAACAGTTTAACAGCCATGTCATGCAGACCTACGGCAGGTTTGACGTGGTCATGGAAAAGTGCGGCGGAGCCGAGGCTCACGACGAGAACGGCAGGGAATATATCGACTTCGGCAGCGGTATCGGAACAAATTCTCTGGGCTACTGCGACGAGAAATGGGCGGACGCTGTCTGCGCTCAGGTGCGCTCAGTTCAGCACACCTCCAACTATTACTACACTAAGGTTCAGGCAGACTTTGCCGAGAAGCTCTGTAATGCCGCAGGCTACAAAAACGTATTCTTCGGCAATTCGGGCGCAGAGGCAAACGAGTGCGCCATTAAAATAGCAAGGAAATATTCCTTCGACAAGTACGGCAAGGACGCAAAGCGCTACAACATCATCACTCTGAAAAACGGCTTCCACGGACGTACAATAACTACCCTTTCCGCAACGGGACAGGATGGCTTTCACAACTATTTCTTCCCCTTCACTGAGGGCTTCATTTACGCAGATGCCAATGATATCGACGACCTGAAGAGCAAGATAGATGATACCGTTTGCGCTGTGATGATAGAATTCATTCAGGGCGAGGGCGGAGTAAATGTTCTTGAAAAGGCTTACGTGGAGGAGCTTTTTAGGATATGCGCCGAAAAGGATATCCTTGTCATCGGCGACGAGGTACAGACAGGAATGGGCAGAACGGGAAAGCTTCTCGCTTCGGAGAATTTCGGCGTGAAGCCCAACATCACCACCCTTGCAAAGGGTATCGCAGGCGGTATCCCAATGGGAGCGTGTCTTGCCGATGAAAAGACCGCAGGTGTCCTCACAAGAGGCACTCACGGCTCCACCTTCGGAGGAAATCCCATTGCCTGCGCAGGCGGAAATGCCGTTATCGACAGGATAACGGCAGCGGGCTTCTTAAGTGAGGTCTCTGCCAAGGGAGATTATTTCCGCAGTAAGCTTCTCACAATGGACGGCGTAAAGTCGGTCAGCGGAATGGGTCTTATGATAGGTATTGAGCTTGAAAAGGACAACGCTGCTGAGGTCTGCGCTAAGTGCGTGGATAATGGTCTGCTTGTGCTCACCGCAAAGACGAAGGTACGTCTGCTGCCGCCCCTTACCATTTCCTATGAGGACATCGACAAGGGACTGGCAATACTTGCACGTGTTATCACTGAATAATTACATAAACGGAGGAAAAATTTATGAAACACTTACTGAAAATGCTCGATCTGTCCAAGGATGAGATCATCGAGATACTTAATCTCGCAGACCAGCTCAAGTACGAGCTTAAGCACAATATCCCCCACAAGAAGCTGGAGGGTAAGTCGCTGGGAATGATCTTCCAGAAGGCTTCCACAAGAACGAGGGTATCCTTTGAGACGGGCATGTATCAGCTGGGCGGAAATCCCCTGTTCCTGTCTGCAAACGATCTGCAGATAGGCAGAGGTGAGCCTGTGCAGGACACCGCAAGGGTACTGTCCCGCTATCTGGACGGTATCATGATACGGACCTTTGCTCAGAAGGAGGTCGAGGATCTGGCAGAGTACGGCTCGATCTCCGTTATCAACGGTCTTACCGATTTTTGCCACCCCTGTCAGGTGCTTGCAGACCTTATGACTGTCCGCGAGTTCAAGCAGCAGTTCGACGGTCTTAAGATGTGCTACATCGGCGACGGCAACAATATGGCTAACTCTCTTATCGTTGGCGGACTTAAGGTTGGCATGAAGGTATCTGTGGCATGCCCTGAGAATTATCGTCCCGCAAAGGAAGTCCTTGATTTTGCCAACGGAAATCCCGACTTCTTCATGACCGACAAGCCCATTGAAGCTGCTGTTGACGCAGACGTTATCTTCACCGACGTATGGACCTCCATGGGTCAGGAAGCCGAGAGGGCTGCAAGAGAAAAGGCTTTTGCAGGCTATCAGGTCAACGACGAGCTGCTCTCCGCAGCACATGCAGACTGCATGGTACAGCACTGCCTGCCCGCTCACAGGGAAGAGGAGATCACCGAGAAGGTGTTCGAGGCTCATGCAAACGAGATCTTTGAAGAGGCAGAGAACAGACTCCATGCACAGAAGGCAGTCATGGTAATGACAATGGCTGAAAAGTGATCTCTATGATGAGAGATCACCGCAGACACAGCATTTTAAAAGATATTATCGGCATGCTCGACCTGACAAAGCTATATCCGGTCGAGCGTGTCGTTCTTGAAGCGGCGGGCAGAAAAAGGCCCTCCGAGGGCACCGTGGACCACATAATCACAAGCGGCGAGTATATGGTCCCCGTGAGAATGTACCCGAGGAAGAACGCCTGCAGGCTGATGATCTATATACATGGCGGCGGCTGGGCTACCGAGAGCATCGACACCTACGACGGCGTATGCAGGAGCATCTCCGAGGAGCTGTGCTGTCATGTGATCTCGGTGGAATATAGCCTTTCGCCCGAGAAAAAATTCCCCTATGCCCTGAACGAGTGCATGGCGGTGATATCCGAGGTGCGGAGAAATATCCGCATTTTCGGGCTTTCGGAGAAGGATATCGTCCTCTGCGGAGACAGCGCGGGAGGAAATCTTGCGGCTGCTGCCTGCACTATGCTGCGGGACAGGGAAGATATCCGCGTATCAAGACTGATACTGTTCTATCCCGTGACGGGCTCCGATTACAGCGAAAAATCGCCATTTGAGTCGGTACACACCAAGGGGACGGGATATACTCTTACCTCGCGGCACATGCGGGACTATGTGACCCTTTACATGAACAGCCCCGAGGACCTGAAAAGCCCCTATTTCACGCTGTTAAACGGTACTGATTTTTCGGGCATGCCCGACACGCTCATATTCACAGCCGAGAACGACCCTCTTTGCAGCGAGGGCAGGGAGTATGCTCATAAGCTGGCACAGGCGGGAAATTACGTGAAGCATTACTGCGTGAGAGGCGCTTCTCACGGATTTTTCAAGGATTACAGATCGGCAGCTTCGGCAAAGGCAAGAAAAATTATGAGGGATTTTCTTAAGGGGAGGTGCGGCTGATGTCGGAAAATAAGGGGATGTTTTCGGAATCCGAGCCATGGAGCAGGCTGGACAACGCTGCAAAGCTGTTTCCGTCCACCACGAAAAAGTCCGATACGAGAGTTTTTCGTTTCAGCTGCGACCTTGACCATGACGTTGACAAGGAGATACTGCAGCAGGCGGCAGATATGACTGCCGATGATTTTCCCGGATATATGTGCGTGATACAGAAGGGCTTTTTTTGGTATTATCTGGAGCACTGTGAGCTGCGGCCCGTTGTCACGGAGGAAAACCTGCCCGTGTGCGCGGAGCTTTATGACCCCGAGAGCCGCGGGCTGCTGTTTCGGATAAGCTATCGCAGAAATTCCGTGAATTTTGAGGTTTTCCATGCCCTCACCGACGGAAACGGCGCGCTGCGTTTTTTCAAGGCGCTCATATATAATTATCTGCTGCTGAGATTTCCCGACGAGTACAAGGAGCCGCCCAAGGAAACGGTGGACGCCTCCAAATCCCAGAAATCCGACGACAGCTTCCGCAGATACTACGACCCAAAGGCGATAAAAAAGGTCAAGGAGAAAAAGCCCCGACGCAGGGCGTATCATCTGACGGGAGAGCCTACCCGTGACTATCGGCTGCAGATCATCGAGGGGATATGCTCGGTGAAGTCGGTCCATGACATGGCAAAGCGGTCAGGCACCACTATCACAGTATTTCTTACAGCGCTTTTCATGCTTTCCATACGTAAGGAAATGCCGCTGAGCGGACTGAAACACCCTATGGTGATAAATGTTCCCGTGGATCTGAGACATTATTTTCCATCGGAAACAGCGAAAAATTTCTTCTCCACCATAGGCGTGGAGTACGATTTCAAAGACCGCAGCGGCGAGCTTTCCGATATAATCGCCGAGGTGAACAAGGGTTTCAAGTCGGAGCTGACCGAGGAAAAGCTGGCGGCAAGAATGAACCGAATGGCATCATTGGA
>JBJFHQ010000387.1:0-6285 GCA_051893755.1 Oscillospiraceae bacterium | reverse complement strand
CGTTCATAAGCTTCATGGATTCGATTATCATAAGTACGTCGCCCTTCTTGACCTGCCTGCCCACTGTTACAAAGGGAGCCTTTCCCGGTCCTGGTGATGCGTAGAATGTGCCGACGATAGGCGCTTTTACCACGTTCCCGCTCTTTTCCTCAGCCTTGGGAGCCGCTGCCGCAGCAGGTGCGGGAGCAGCCGCAGGAGCAGCCGCCTGAACGGGAGGCATGGGCATCGCAGGAGCAGCCCCGCCAATCATCGGCGGAGGAGGCGGGCACTTTCTTCCCTTGACGGTGATAGTCTTCCCCCCGTCAACGATAGTGATCTCCCCCAGCTCGTTTTTGTTGACTATCTCCGCAAGAGCGGCGATAGTATCTATCTCAACCATATTATAGATCTTCTCGCTCATAAGTCACCCCTCCTTAATCAGCGTACTTCTTGATACAGATAGTAGCATTGTGTCCGCCGAAGCCCAGGCTGTTGGAAAGTGCGGCGTTCACTGTCATATTGCGGCCGCCCTCGGTGCAGTAGTCCAGATCGCACTCGGGGTCGGGGACCTTGTAGCCCGCAGTTGCGGAAACGAAATCGTTCTTGCAGAAAAGCGCTGTTGCAATAGCTTCCACCGCTCCCGCAGCTCCCAGAAGATGACCTGTCTGAGACTTCGTGGAGTTGATGACTGTTTTATATGCATGGTCGCCCAGCGCTATCTTGATAGCCTTTGTCTCGTACTTGTCGTTAAGTCCGGTAGATGTGCCGTGAGCGTTGATGTAGTCGATATCCTCCGCCTTAAGACCTGCCTCGGTGTATGCGAGTATCATGCCCTGTGCGGCAGCCTCTCCCTCGGGAGAAGGACTTGTCATGTGATACGCGTCGCAGGTAGCGCCGTAGCCTGCTATCTCGGCGTATATCTTGGCACCTCTTGCCTTTGCGTGCTCAAGCTCTTCGAGGACAAGCATGCCGCTTCCCTCGCCCAGCACGAAGCCGTTTCTTTCAGCATCGAAGGGGATAGAGCAGCGCTCGGGGTCGCCCGAACGGGAAAGAGCCTTCATGTTGTTGAATCCGCCCAGAGCGAACTCTCCGATACAGGACTCCGCACCGCCTGCAAGGCATACATCAAGATAGCCGTCCTTTATCTTGCGGAAGGCTTCTCCGATAGCATGCGTTGCTGAGGAGCAGGCTGTGGTGGTGCAGTAGTTAGCGCCCTTGAAGCCTGTTTTCATGGAAACGGTACCCGCAGCCATGTTGCCTATCATCATGGGGATAAAGAATACGGATATCCTGTCGGGACCCTTTTCCAGATACTTTGAATGCTCGGAGCAGGTCAGGTTAAGTCCGCCGATGCCCACGCCGCAGATAACGCCTGCACGGAAGGGGTCAACGTCCTCGAATTTGCTGCCGCTGTCCTTTAAAGCGTCCAGAGCGGCGCTGAGGGCAAACTGTGTGAAGCGGTCCATTCTCTTTGCTTCTTTTTTGTCGATGTTCTTTTCGGGGTCGAAGTCGTTTACGGAAGCCACCAGCTTGATGTCGAAATCCTCCTTGAGCTTCTCGCACTGCAGAGGCGAAAAGCCGAGTCTGCCGCTTTTAAGGCTGCCGTAAAATTCATCTACTGTATTTCCGATAGGCGAAACCACGCCCATTCCTGTAATAACTACTCTTTTTGACATAAATTTTCTCCATTCTGTTTACTAAAGATATATTACATCATAAGTCCGCCGGAGATCTCGATGACCTGTCCCGTTACATAGGAAGCGTCGTCGGAAGCGAGGAAGGATACCACGCCTGCTATCTCATCAACGGTGCCGTAGCGCTTCATGGCTATCTGTTCAAGCATTCTGTTTTTCTGTTCCTCGGTGAGCTTGTCGGTCATGGGAGTGCTGATAAAGCCGGGAGCTACCGCATTTACGGTAATTCCTCTGGAGCCCAGCTCCTTAGCCATAGTCTTTGTCATGCCGATGATAGCCGCCTTTGAAGCGGAATAGTTTATCTGACCGGGGTTGCCGTAAAGTCCCGCAACGGAAGCAAGGCTTACTATCCTGCCCGACTTCTGGCGCATCATCACCGAGCCTGCCAGCTTCATAAGATTGAACACGCTCTTCTGATTTACTGCGATAACGAGGTCGTACTGTTCCTCGGGCATTCTTGCCGCAAGGCCGTCTCTTGTGATGCCTGCGTTGTTTACCAGACAGTCGACAGAGCCGAAACGCTCCTTGACAGCCTTCACCATTGTCTCGCACTGATCGTACTTGGAAACGTCGCAGATGAATTTCTCGCAGTCGGCACCGAGAGCCTTTATCTTCTCTTCAATGTCGTTGTTTTCGAACATGCTCTCATTTACGTCATTGAGAGCGATATTATATCCGTCCTTTGCAAGTCTGAGAGCGATAGCTGCTCCGATGCCTCTTGCAGAGCCTGTGATAAGCGCTGTTTTTGCCATAATATTTCTCCTTGTCCGTTAAAAATCTATATTAAGAAGCTTTCCTGCCTGTGCGAACATCTCCTCGATGATAGCGCCGCAGGGCTTCACCTCGTTTACCATACCTGCGATAAGTCCGCAGAGGAAGGAGCCCTCGTCGGTATTGCCGTCCTGCACAGCCTTGCGCAGGGAGCCGAGAGTTATCTCCTCAAACTTTTCGGGAGTGAGTGTGCCGTCCTTTTCGCCGCTTGCCAGCATTTTCGAGAACTTTGTCTTGATATTGCGGCAGGGGTGACCGGTGGTCCTTCCCGTCACTACGTTGTCGGTGTCCTTTGCGTCGATGACCAGCTGCTTGTACACGGGATTTATCTGACATTCATCGGAAGCGAGGAATCTTGTTCCCACCTGAACGCCTTCCGCTCCCAGCATAAAGGACGCTGCGATACCTCTTCCGTCTGCGATGCCGCCTGCTGCGATAACGGGTATCTCCAGCGCATCGACCACCTGCGGAACGAGACACATTGTCGTATTCTCGCCGATATGTCCGCCCGATTCGGTGCCCTCTGCAACAACTGCATCAGCGCCCGCTCTTTCCATTCTCTTTGCAAGAGCAACGGAGGGGATAACGGGAATGACCTTTATGCCCGCTTCCTTCCACGCAGGAATGAATTTTCCGGGATTGCCTGCGCCTGTGGTGACAACGTTCACCTTTTCGTCGATGCAAAGCTGTGCCAGGTCCTCGGCGTTGGGGGACATGAGCATGATATTCACGCCGAAGGGCTTGTCGGTAAGCTCCTTGCAGCGGCGTATCTGGTCTCTTAAGTAATCAATGGGAGCGCTGCCGCCTGCGATAAGTCCGAGACCGCCCGAATTGGAAACTGCGGAAGCGAGGGTGCTTTCGGCTATCCATGCCATACCGCCCTGAATAATGGGGTACTTTGTACCCAAAAGCTCTGTTATCCTGTTAGTCATGATAAATTTCACCTCTTATTAGTATTCAAAAATTACCGAACCGAGAGTAAGTCCTGCGCCGAAGCCTACGAAGCAGACCTTATCTCCGCGCTTTATCCTGCCTGAGCGGACAGCGTCGTCAAATGCAAGAGGGATAGATGCGCTTGATGTATTGCCGAACCTGTCCAGAGTAAGTACGAATTTATCCAGAGAAACGCCGAGATTCTTAGCAGCAGTCTCGATAATTCTCACGTTTGCCTGATGAGGAACGAACACGTCCACATCATGGATATCCATGTCTATCTTCCTGGCGGCATTGAGAGCGGCTGTGGGAAGAGCCTTTGTTGCGAACTTGTAGACCTCCTTGCCGTCCTGGAAAATGTACTCATGAGTGATGCTGTCGTCCAGACCGTCGGGGACGTTTTCCCTGTCCTCGGTCATGAAGGGGTGGTCTGCCTTGCCGCTCCTGCAGTAGAGGAACTTGGCACCGTTTCCGTCTGCGCCCAGCCAGCTTGTGAACAGCTTGTCGCTCTTTTCAAGAACAACAGCCGCTGCGCCGTCTCCGAAGAGCACGCAGGAGGAACGGTCCTCGAAATTGGTTATCCTTGAAAGCGCCTCGTTTGCCACGAGAAGCACGTATTTAAGGCTGTCGTCGGTCATAAGATAGCGCATTGCCGTATCAAAGCCGTAAACGAAGCCCGAGCATGCTGCGCCGATATCGAAGCATGCAGCATTTTCCGCGCCGATCTCCCTCTGGATAAGGCAGGCTGCGGAGGGAGTATGAAACTCCAGCGTAATGGTGGAATCTATGATAAGACCGATATCCCTGACGTCGATACCCGCATTCAGGACGGCAGCCTTAGCCGCCTGTGCACCGATATACCAAGTGGATTCACCGTTCACCATATGTCTTGTCTTGATACCTGTGCGTGTTGTTATCCATTCGTCGTTGGTATCAACGATAGTGGACATCATATCGTTGTCAACGGTAAGAGGGGGCACATAGCTTCCTATCCCTAAAATATTTACTCCCATGAAAAAAATCCTCCCGATATATTGTTTTTTTAACTTTTATATGCTATAATGGTAATGCAGTATATACTGTTTATGCATACAAACCCTATTATCTATTTTAATATAAATCATGCCGTTTTGTCAATGATTTTTTAGTTTTTTTTGAAAGGTTTTACTATAAATCTTTTTGATAATACGGTTTGTATAATTATACAAATAGTAATATTAAATATCGGAGGAAAAAACATGTCAAAGAACGTATTTTTATTTTCGGGACAGGGCTCCCAGTATCCCGGAATGGGCGCAGAGCTTATCGACCGCTATCCGGAAGCAAAGCAGGTCTTTACCGAGGCTTCGGACATTCTGGGCTTCGACTTGGAGGACAAGTGCCGCAATGCTCCCGCAGAAGAGCTTGCAAGGACCGTGATATCTCAGCCCGCTATCATGGCAGTATCGCTTGCTGCATTTGAAGCCGCAAAGGCAAACGGCATAGCCTTTTCCGCAGCCGCAGGACATTCTCTCGGAGAATATGCGGCGCTGGTGGCATGCGGCATAGTATCGAGAGCGGACGGCTTCAGGCTTATCAAGCTGCGCTCCGAGGCGATGCAGAGAGCTGCCGAAAGCTCGGACGGCGCAATGTACGCTATCATCGGCAAGGACATGACAGCCGTTGACAAGGTCTGCGAGGAGACCGAGGGCTATGTTGTGCCCGTAAACTACAATTCTGCGGCGCAGACAGTCATCGCAGGAGATACTGCCGCTGCGGAAAAGGCTGCGGCAAAGCTTGCTGAAATGGGATATCGTGCGGTGAAGCTGAATGTTTCGTCGGCATTCCATTCAAAGCTCATGGCTCCCGCTGCGGAGGAATTTCTTCCCAAGGCAAAGGAGTTCACCTTCAAAATGCCCGAAAATGTTGATTTTTATTCAAACCTGTCGGGAGAAAAGCTGAACGACTTCGGCAGCATGGCAGACAGACTGGCTCAGCACATAGTATCCCCCGTAAAATTCACAACAGAGCTTGCCAACATGCAGGCAGACGGCATTGACACCTACATCGAGTTAGGCCCAGGCAAGGTACTTTCGGGACTGGTAAAAAAGACTCTCAAGGGCGTAAGCATTTACAATATCGAGGATAACGCAAGCCTTGACAAGACGATCGCGGGATGACCCGGCGGGCTGACCCGCAGCTATTGCCGCGGCGGGATGACCCGCGGCTAATGCCGCGTTGCAAGTTTTTCAGCTTAGGTCACATTTACCCGCGGAAGTAAGCTATTCCCGAAGGAGTGCAGCTTACTATTCACTATTCACTATTCACTCTTCACTATTCACTAAATCAAGAAAGGTCTGGTTTACTTATGAAAAAATACGGACTTCTGGGCTATCCCCTGAAGCATACCATGTCCCCGCCCATACATAACCGCCTCTTCGAGCTGGCAGGCGTGGACGATTTCTCCTACGAGGTCAAGGAAATTCCTCCCGAGGAGCTATCCGCAAAAGCTGACGAGCTTCTCGCTCTGGACGGCTTCAACATCACTATCCCCTACAAGGTGGATATAATACAGTACATCGACGAGCTGGACGACTCCGCCAAGCGCTACGATTCCGTGAACTGCGTCACCAATAAAAACGGCAGACACATCGGAAGCAACACCGACTGCGACGGCTTTCTCCGCTCATTGTCGGCTGCGGGAGCTTCTCTTGAAGGGAAGGTCCTCCAGTGCGGCTGCGGCGGCGTGGGACGCATGACCGCCATCGAGGCTGTCCGCCACGGCGCAGAGCTCACAATTTCGGTACTTCCCGGCTTTGAAAACACAGTAGACCCCGTCAGGGAATACGCCGAAAAGACGGGCACAAAGGGCAATATCACCGTGGTCCACCCCGAGGAGATAAGCGGCAGCTTCGACCTGCTGGTAAAC